>CACYRB010000035.1 GCA_902776685.1 uncultured Prevotellaceae bacterium | reverse complement strand
CTCGAATGTAGGGACGCGGCGTGCCGCGTTAATCAGAAAATAATTCGCGCAAATCAAATCGTGCCGCTGAAAATAATTCGAACAAATCGCGTCGTGGAAAATAATCTGCGTTAATCAAATCATGCCGACGGGTTTACCTGAGTTTATTGTAATGTTCGTCATCGACGGGTTCAAGCCATTCGTTTGAGGCACCCTCTCCGACATGGGTGTGGTAGGTGAGGTGCTGGAACCATGAGTCGCGGGCGGCGCCGTGCCAGTGTTTGGCTTCGGCGGGTATGGCGATGACGGTGCCGGGCGTCATGGCCACGGGCTCCTTGCCCCACTCCTGATACCAGCCTCGTCCACTGACGCAGATGAGCACCTGCACCTGATTGTGGTGGATGTGCCAGTTGTTGCGGCAACGTGGTTCGAACGTCACGTTCACGGGGCCGCCGTTCTCTGCGCTGAGCGGAGCCAGATAGCTGTTGCCGATGAAATACTGTGCGTAGCCGGTGTTGGGCTCGCCCTTCGGCCATACAGAGAAGTCGACAGTCTTGGCAGGCGCGTCGGTCAGCTGCAGGTCGGTGTTGCACACCTCGTTGATGGCGTTGACGCAGCGCACAGCCTCGTCGGTTCCGGCCTTTGCTGCCAGCACGGCGGGTATGGCGGTGAGCTGCTCACGGGTGACACCCATGTTGAGTGCTCCTGCCACGTGAGCCCTGAGCTGCGGCTCGCAGCCGGGCAGCGCGGCGATGGCACTCACGGTGACAATCTCGCGGTCGCTGTGGCTGAGATTGTTGCGTGCAAAGATGTCGCCGAAGAGGTGGGCCTTCAGGTAGTAGTCGGTCTGCGGGGCAAAGTCGTAGTTGAACGGCTTTCCGCTGAGACGCGTCTGCACCTCGGTGCCCTGTCGCAGCGCGTCGTAGTCGGCCGGCATGGGGTCGGCCTCGCGTCCGGGCTCGGTGGTCAGACCGGCGGCCTCGCGTTCCTTCACCACCTGCTGCAAGGCTCCGAGCGCATTGAGCGAGCGCGGGAACCCCGTGTAGGCATAGAGCTGCGAGAGAGCTTCCTTGGCTTCGCTGAGCGTGAGCCCTTGTTCAAAACCTTCGTTGAGTGCGACGCGCAGTGCGTCGATGTTGCCTTTGGCCTCGTTGGCAGCGATGCCCACGAGTGCCTGTTGTCTTCCTGTCAGTGTCATGGTTGTTTGTGCGTTTAGGCAGGTGGCAACGACTGCTGCCGCGGCTGCCGTGAAAATTCTGTTGATGTTCATACTGAAGGCAAAGTTACGCAATTTTTTCTTTCCTCAACAACCCCGATGACGGATTTTTTTACCATTTTTCCCGAAAACAACTTGCGGTTGCGACAAAGCACAGAAAAATACGGACACCCATGATGGATGTCCGTACTTTTGTATGTAGGGTGGGGGCGGCGCGTCTGCTCGCCCTCACGGTCGGTTTAGTCGTCCCACACGTTGGTGGGGCTGACGTAGTCGTTTTCGTCGGGCATGTCGCCCTTGGCTCCGAAGATGATGCGTCCGTCCTCGGCATCGTCGATTTTCTCGGTGATGGTGGCGTTGAGAAGCGCCTCGCCTTCGGTCATCAGCATTTTTATACTTGGTTTTACGTATGTCGTCATTTTTCGATTTCCTTTCTTAACAGATTTTATTTGACAACATATTTCTTACCGTTCATGATGTAGATGCCCTTCTTGGATGAGGGCTTGCCGACGATTTTCCTTCCTTGCAGGTCGTAGATGGCAGCGTTGGTGACGTTAGCGTTGCCGTTGACGGTGTTGATGCCTGTGGTGTTGAGATTGTCGTCGAGCTCGGAGGCCTTGGCTGCGGCAGAGCTGCTGGGGATGGCCAGACAAGCGCGGAACGGCTTGAGCGTGCCCACGGTAGCCTTGGTCCACTTGCCGTTTTCAGAGTTGTAGCCGAAGTAGGTTGTCTCATCGTCGGTGGTCAGGTCGATGGTCTCGAGTGTGGCAATCATCTTGGCCTCGCCAACGGTGACTTCGTTGAGCACGGTGGCGGGAAGCGTCTCGACGTAGATGTTCTCGAACGGATATTCCACACCCTCGGCAGCAATGAAGAGGTAGGGCGTGTTGGCCTCGGTAGAGGTCACTTCCTCGTACTTCACTTCTGTTCCGGTGACGGAGATGAGTCGGTAGAACTTACCGGCGGCGGCAGCCTGGTCGGCGGTCAGCGCGAACGGCAGGCAGACGGTAGACTTCTGGCCGGGGGTGAAGTGGCGCGGAAGACATACGTTCATGCCTTCGACAGCGGTCTCGCTGGCAATGGCGTACTCCTTGTCGATGTCGAGGAAGAGCAGCTTGCTCGTCGAGGTCAGACCGTCGTAGGTGTAGTAGGCCTCTTGCAGGAAGGTCATGTCGCCGGTCTGTGTGCCGTCGTTGTTGTGGAAGATGACGTTTGTGGGTGCCTCGGCAAATGCAGCCTCGAAGGTCGGTGTCTCGGTGCCGTAGGGCGCAACAGCCGTTGCTGCGGTTGCGTCGTCGCCCGGCCATGTGGTCAGGTTGCCATTGGCATTCCAGGCATGAGCTTTCACGGTCTCCCAACCGGCCATGTTCACGAAGTAGGCCTTGAAGTTCTTCTCTACGACGGGAACGGTGTAGCTGTATTCCTCGCCGTCAACAAGTTCAAAGTCGTCGGTCTGTGTGCCTTCGCCATTGTTGAAGAGGATGTTAGCGGGCAGCGTCTTGCCGGTGTAGGTGAAGATGTAGACGTCGTGACCGTCTTTCTGCTCGGTGGCCTTCTCGGTCAGCTCCATTCCGGGCCACGGCTCGAAGAAGTTCGTGGTCTGAGCCTCGTCGCCTTCGCCCTCAGTGGTCCAAGCCCATGCGTAAACCTTCTCCCAGTCGCCGGTGTTGACGAACGTGGCGGTGACGGTCTGTGTGACGACGATTTCCTCGAACGTAGCGGTCACTTTGTCGCCCTCGGCCGACGGGTCGTAGGTGAAGGTGACGTTGTATTTGCCGGCAGGAATGTTGTTGTAGTCCTGGTTGCTGCCGTCGGCCTTGCCGTAGGCGATGTCCCAGGCGTGTCCGTAGACGGCCTTGAAGAGGATGGAGGTCTCCTCGGTGAGTTCTACTTCCTTGGTGAGAGTCCACGTGCCGTCTTCACCCTCGGTGAGGTTGTTGGCTTCGATGGTGACGTCCCAGGGCTTACCGAAAATGATGTCGTCGTCACCGCTAATCTCGTTGGTCTGTCCAGCAATGGTCCAGACGTGGGTGTAGAGTTTGTCGGCCTCGAAAGCGAGGTCAGGAGTCTGCTTGCCATTGCCGTCGCCATTGTTGAAGATGATGTTGGCGGGAGCAGCAGCTGCATTTACGGTGTAGGTATAGACGTCGCCGGTCTTATCGAGCTTCGTGCCAGGCCAAGCGACAACGGGTGTTTCGCCGGTCCATGCGAAGGCGTAAACCTCGTTCCAACCCGGATCGGTGAAGCTGACGGTGAAGTCTTGCGGCTCGGCAGGCAGGTCGGCGGTCTTGGTGAACTCGGCATAGAGTCGCTCGGCTTCGTCGGTCTTCGACGGGTCGAAGTGGAAGGCCACGGTGTAGATGCCACCTTCGCTGACAACGTAGTCGGCATTGCCGTTCTCGCCGCTGCTGTAGCCGTAGGAAATGTCCCAGCCATGGTCTTGAACTACCTTGTAGAGTACGGTTGTGTTGGCCTCGAGGGTGACATTTTCTTTCGTCCAGGAATAAACGCCTGTGGTCTCGTCTTTGGTCAGGTTGTTGGCGGTGCTGAGAATGTCCCATGCAAAACCGAAGATGTCTTCGTTGTCGCCGACGACGGTGTATTCGTGGTCGACAACAATGTCTTCAACCTTGGTGAACTCTGCATAGAGTCGCTCTGCCTCGTCGGTCTTCGACGGGTCGAAGTAGAAGGTGACGTTGTAGATACCGTTCTCGTTGACAACATAGTCGGCATTGCCGTCCTGGCCGCTGCTGTAGCCGTAGGATACGTTCCAGGCATGGTCTTGTGCCACCTTGTAGTAGATGGTTCCGGCCTCGAGCGTGACATTTTCTTTCGTCCATGTATAGACGCCTGTGGTCTCGTCCTTGGTCAGGTCGTTGTCGGTGTTGGTAACGTCCCAGGCTGTGCCGAAGAGCGCTTCGCTGCTGCCGACTACGGTGTAGTCGTGTTCAACCGTACCGGAACGCAGGTCTTTGCCTTCGATTTTCAGGCTCCATCCTGCTGCAGCGTTGCTGCCGCCACCCCATGTTGCCGTAAGCGTATAGGTAGCATAGCCGGTGGTAGAGTTGGCCAGTACAATGTTGTCGTTGCCTGAAACCCATCCTGAAGGAGCATCGATGGTAAGGTTGTTAATGCCCAGCCAGTTGCCGTTGGGCAGGATCTTGAACTCTACATTACTGTCATCGCTGGTGAGGTCGAGCAGGTAGGTGTAGGTCTGATTGGCTGTAACAGCAGTAAACAAATCGTTCGATGTGTTCCAGCCATTAAACGATCCGGCAATGCTCACATTGCTGATAGTGGCATCTTGCACGGTTCCGTATTGACTGGTTACGTCGGTGTAGCTCGTCGTGCCGTTGTAAGTGTAGTAATACTTACCTGTAGCACTGCTCAGACCCTTAATGTCGGAAGTCTGAGAGCCGCTGCCATTGTTGAAAATAATGTTCAGGCTGTTTGCACTGCTGAACTCCTTGTACCAGAATGTGGTACCATTGACAGTAGTCGACTGGGTCATTTGGGTACCCGGCCAGTTACCGTTGCTTGCATCGCCCCATGTGAACAGGTAGGGAGCGGTGTTCGCTTGCACATAGACTGTGATGCCTGCTGCCATGGCACTGCTCATAAACAGCAGTGGACAAAACGCCAGCATCAAGGTCAAAAGTCTTTTTTTCATGCTTTTTCCTTTCTTTTTAATAGGTTTATAAATGATGTTGAAGATAGATTTTATTTTGAATGAGGGGAGGGGCTCCCGTTATTGCTATCGTTAATTCAGTTCTCCCCCCAGATGTTGTACTGAATTTCCTCTATATCGCCGTCATCGAAGTTGTGCTTGGCATCGCCTTCCCATCCGTCGTCTTCGCTGGGGTTGGAAAACGCCATGTCGAGCAGGTATGGTGCCGAAGGCTTGATAATCTCGATAAGGGGAGCGTTATATTTTTTCTTTTCTTCGCAAGCGAAGCGTACTAAAGAAGCGATTACTGTGCTCATGATGATATTATAAATTATTTTATCAAGATTTTTTTACCATTGATGATGTAGACGCCCGGTTTGAGAGTTGAAAGTTGAGCGTTAGCGTTCTCGTTAACTTTCCGGCCTTGCAGGTCATAGTACCACGAATTTCCTGAAGGGTCATTATGCATTGTCTTGATGCCGGTTATATTTTCATAGTCGACATCGAAGAAGTCTTTTGCTCCGGATGTGGCGGTTGATGCTTCAAGGTAGGCACGGAAGGGGTTAAAGCTTGCTCCTGTGGTTGTTCCTGCCTTTTTGTACTTTCCTCCACTGAATCCGTAATAGGAGTTCTGCGAGTTGCTGATGACCGTTGTGCGCTCAAGAACACCGACAAAGCTGACTCCGTCTACGGTATGCTTGTGGAGCAATCCTGTAGACTCCTTTATGGTTTTGTCGCTCAGCGAGATGAAGGGTGTCGCTATCTTGGCCACAAATAGATATGGACGATAGGCGATTGTTGTCGTGACAGGTTCGAATGTTACTTTGGCATTGTCGTCTTCAAACGATTTCAGTTGGTAGAAACTACCTGCAGCCGTCACTTCTGCGGCCGTCAGGGCAAATGGCAGACAGACGGTGCTGACCTGGCCGACAGTGAATGTGCGGTCGTAGCTCAGCGTGGCGGCAATGACATCGCTCTGGAGGTAGAAGTCGAAGTCGTGATTCTTGTTGCTTCCGGCATCGGGGATGGTGACTTTGTAGACATTGTTGTTCTTAACCTGATAGTCTTCATTGTTGTAGTCGTAGTAGATGAACATTCCCTTGTTTACGAAATACTGGTCTTGCGTCTGATGCTGATTTCTGTTTTCATCGGTAACATCCTGCGCTGCAATTCCGTCGTTGAAGATGATGCCGTCGGGAACATCTTCAATCGATTCAACGTTGTATGTCCATTTCCAAACTTCATATTCCACACCGTCAACGGTTTCCGTCATGTCGGTCTTGACACACTGGTCGCCAGGCCAGGGCGCAGTGAAACATTTGTCGTTCAGCCAAACATAGCAGTAGACATTTTCCCAGTTTTTCTTATTGACGAAATAGGTTTCTACGGTGTTGTTGAAGTCTTCGGCGACTTCGTATGTGGCATTGACTGCTTTTGTGGCTGTGTCGAAGGTAAAGGTGATGTTGTATTTAGCACGGGCGGGAATGCTCAGAGAGGCATTTCCGCTTTCCGGGAATGTGCGGTCGCTGATGCCGTTCACGCCGATGTTGTACCAATAGGTTCCTTTGGGCAATACAATTCCTTGTTTTGTATATGTGAAGGTAGTGCCGCTCTGCGTCATCGTCGCGTCGATGATGTCGTCGAGACCATAGACATTGTTCACCACTGCCGAGTTGAAGACCTCGGTCAAACTGGCAGATGCCGTACCTTCGCGGACATCATACTTGAATTCTACATCGTAGAACGAATGATTTGTAGCGGTAAGCGAACGGTCACTGGGATTTAATATGTCCCAATCTCCATCTTTGAGGAATTTGTATTTTAATGCTGTTGAAGACAGTTCTATATTTTGAACCGTGTAAGTGTAGAACAGTTTGTTGCTGGTGGGCGTCATGGCGTGTGTCTGCCATGCTGTGCCGCCGAAAATCTCAGCCGCGCCGGCAACCTCCATCGACATGATGGGATAGGCATTCACTCTCTTGGATCTGTCCGAATTGTTCTTGTCGAAGACATAGATGACGGTGTAGGTTCCATTTGCCGACACGGTGAACGTAGCGTTGCTTGCGTTGCTGCTACTATCTCCGTATGACCCGTAGGAGGTTGTCCATGAGTGGTCTTCACAAATCTTGTATTCGTAGGTTGTTCCTTTATAGAGCGTTACATTCTCTCTTACTAAAACATATACTCCCTCTGTTTCTGTCATGTCACATGATGTGTCTCTGGGATTCCAACTTTGTGGCATGTGATTTCCATCTCCCGCTACGGTATAGGTCGTAGCGATTGCCTGAAAAAGGGCAAACGGGGAAAGTAAGAGGAGTATGAACGCGAATATCCGTTTCATAGTTTGAGTTTTATTTGATGCTATTTTTAATTCAATAGGTCTGAAAAAATATGTTGTTTTCAGCAGTTTTCTTTTTCAGAGGGGTGTTGTTTGTTTTTCCTTTTTTGGAGTAGTTTGTGGGGTAGGTTTTTTATTAGGCGATGAAAGCTGCCGGGACGCGATGACGTAGCCCGGCAGCTATCGCTCTTATATGACTTGAGTTTTTTTACTTCACAACAATTTTTCGTCCGTTTTGGATGTAGAGACCGTGCTGCGGTGTGCCGTTGATGCGGCGGCCTTGCAGGTCATAGATGGCGGCGTTGTTAACGTTAGCGTTGACATTCACATTCTTGATACCTGTTGAGTTGCCTTTTACCTCAGCAGTGAGGTCTTGTGTATCGCTGTTGAAGGTGAAGGTGACGTCGTAGGTGCCGTCGGTAGTGATGGTGAAGGTGGCGTTGCCGTCGGCTTGTGTTTTGTCGCCGTAGTTCTCGCTCCACTCATGGTCGGCGCAAACCTTGAAGTCGTAGTCGCCGGCGGTGAGCTGTACGTTCTTTTTTTCGAGAGTCCAGATGGTGGTGCCTTCGGTTTGCGTCATGTCGTTGACAGCCAGTGTGGCATCCCATGTCTTGCCGAAGAGAGCATCGTCGAGGTTGGCAGCGGCACCGTCGGGTCCACCTGCGATGGTCCATGTGTGCTCGATGACAGCGTCGCTGGTCTTGACGGGCTCGGCATTGAGTGCGTGAGTGGTTTCGTTGAAGGTGAAGGTGACGTTGTATTCACCGTCTTCAGGAATAGAGAACGATGCATTCGACGAGGGATAGGATGTTCCCCAGTCGTGGTCTTTGGCAACCTTGTACTCGATCTTTCCTTTAGGAAGCGTCTTGTTCTTCAGTTCAAGCTTGAAGGTTCCGTCGCTTTGTACGGTCATGTCGTTGTCGGCGTTAGCGGGATCCCATGATGTACCAAAGAGAGCTAACGATGAGCCGGCGATGGTCCAGAGCGATACGCCCGGAGTGTAGGAACCTGTCTTCACGGCTTCGGCCGATACGTCGATGCCCAGACCGGTGTCTTCGAGGGTGAAGGTCACGGTGTACATGGCCGTTTCAGCAACGGTGAGCACGGCGTTGGTGGCGGGATAAGATTCGTTATCCCAAGAGTGGTTGGTAACAACTTTGTACTCGTAGTTGGTTCCGGCTTCGAGTCCGCAGTTTTCTACGACAAGGGTCCAAGTGTCGTCACCGTTGTCGATCATGTCGTTGTCTGTATTGGTTGGTGCCCAACTTGTGTTGCCGTTGAGAATGGCAGCATTACCGGCTACGGTGTAGGTGGTTTGTGCGCTTGCTCCGATAGCGGTGAGCAGTGCGATGGTTAAAAGTGTAAAGATTTTCTTCATAATTGTTGTTCCTTTCTATGTTTTGATTGTTATTTTTATTATTTGTATGTTGCGGCTCGACCCGCAACATACAAAATCTTTTTTTATTTTACAGTATATTTACATAAATCGTTTTTGCTCTCACTTAATCACGACTTTTTTTCCGTTCACGATGTAGAGCCCGCGTTGTGGGGTGCCGTTAAGGCGGCGGCCCTGCATGTCGTAGATGGCTGCAGAGGGTTGCGGCTCAGTCACAACAGACTGAACTCGGATGCCGGTCGTGGGTTTGACGACAGCGAAGAGACCGCTGACGGTGTAGTATCCGCCGTTGGTGAAGGTGAAGTCGCTGGTCTGCGGTGTGCCGGCATTGCTGAAGAGCAGTCCGGTGGGTTCTTCGCTGAAGATGTAGCGATAGACAGCGTTTCCGTTGTCGGCATTGCCCACTTTTTCCATCACTCCGTTTCCGGGCCATTCTGCACCGTTGAGGTTGCCGCCGGCGTTCCATGCCCATACATACGGGGTGGGGTAGTCGGCTGTCGCCTCGAAGTAGACGAAGAGCTGGTCTTCAAGATATTCGGCGCAGTCGGGGAGCTGTGGCTCGGGCACATCCATGTATTGCGAGGTGACATCTTCAAAGCCGGTGTTACCGTCGTAGATGAAGTAGCGTGTTGAGGTGATGCCCTCGATGTCGGCGGTCTGTGCGCCGTTGCCGTTGTTGAAGATGACGTTCACGTTGGTCACGTCGGGCTCGAAGGTGAAGTAGTACCATGTCTTGCCGTCGCTGGTCTTCGTGGTCTGGGTGAGTTCTTCGCCGGGCCAGTTGCCGCTGTGCTCGCCGCCTACGCCGTCCCATGAGTAGAAGAAAGGTGCTGCGTCGGCATTGACGAATACGGTGATGGCGTCGTCGTCGGATTCTTGTCCCTTCACATAGTCGGCGGTCACCTGTTTGGCTTTGCTGCTGCCGTTCCAAGTGTAGTAGACCTCGCCGCTGACGTTGGTAATGTCGGCGGTCTGTGCGCCGTTGCCGTCGTTGAGGATGAAGCTGAGCATGCTGGTGTTGATGGTGGCGGTGTACCACTCGGTGCCGTTTGGCGTGGTGGTGCGCTCAGTCATCTGCGTGCCGGGCCAATCGCCGGTGAGCGTTGTGCCGTTGCTGTCCCATGTGTAGAGGTAGGGCGCTGCGTCGGCGCAGACGTGTATGATGACTTGGTCGCCGATCACCTGTCCCTGATAGTCGCTTGTGACCTTCTCGTAGCCTGAGGTGCCGTTCCAAGTGAAGTAGACGTCGGCGTCGGTGATGCCTTCGATGTCTTCGGTCTTGTTCTGGTCGCCTTCCTGTCCGTTGTTGAAGATGATGTTGGCCTCTTCGGCTTCAAGGGTGGCGACGAACCATCGTGTGCCGTTTGCCGAGATTTCGGTCTGGCTCATGATGTCGCCCGGCCATTCGCCATGGAGGGCTCCGCCTTCGTTCCATGCGTAGAGGTGGGGAGCGGTGGCGGCGTTGACGTGTACGGTGATGCCTGTGGGCGGCAGTGGCTTGACAAACTCTTTGTCGACAATCTCGTAGCCTGTGCGGCCGTTGTAGTAGAGGTAGGTCACCTCGTCGAGGTCTTCGATGTTTGCGGTCTGACCGCCGGCGCCGTTATTGATGATGGCGTTGAGCGATGCGGTGTTGAACTTGGCCACATACCATTCTGTTCCGTTGGGTGTGGTCTCGGTCTCGCTGAGCTGCGTGCCGGGCCATGTGCCGTTGAGCTCGGTGCCGTTGTTGTCCCAGGCGTAGAGCGTGGGAGCGGCGTGGGCTGCGATATACACTGTGTAGTCTTTTTTCTCGGGCTCGGTATAGTCGAGTCCTTCGACGGTGACGTTGTCGCTGACGTAGTAGCCGAAGGCGCTGCCCTTCTCGATGAGTGTGAAGCCGGCGGTGCTGTAGTTGCCTACGTCGCCGCAGGTAACCATGACGGTGCCTTTCGTACCTTTGGTCTTGATGACATAGCCCGAGCCAACAACCTCCTGATAGGTGATGGGGCTCTGGTTGGTGAGTCCGGCGGCCTTACGGGCGAGAATCATGTTGCCGATTTCGCGCTTCCATTTCTTCCAGTGCTTGAGGAAGACGCAGGGTGTGCCGGGCATGCCGAGGATGAAGGCTGTTGCGCCGAGCTGGTTGCGCGGGCAGGCTGTGCTCTCGCGGCCGGTGTCGTGGTTGTCGACGAAGCTCACGCTGTAGCGGTTCCAGTTGGAGTCGCCGGTGATGCCCTTGTTGGACAGTTCGCTATAGTTTCCGTCGCCGAAAGCCTTGTTGAGCTGGAACTTCAATGGGAAGTCGAAGGCGGCCGAGGTCTTGCCCGTGCCATTCATCCAGTTGGTGATGTTCTCGTAGCTGTCCCAGTATTCGCCTACGCAGAACTGCGGTTTGGAATACTCGTTGTACATCTTGGTGTACTCCGGGGCATAGCCTTTGACCATGTCGAGGCGGAAACCGACGTAGCCGATTTTCTCGAGCAGGAACTTGCAGTAGGCCTTGCAGTTCTCTTGCACGTTGACCGACTTGTGGTCGAGGTCGCGCGCACCGCTGAAGTCGTCGCCGGTGTCGTCGTTCGAGCCGACCTCATAGCCTTGTGCGGCGGTGTAGCCACCGTCGTCGTTCTTGCAGATGTCCTTACCCGTCATGGAGTAGGTCTGTCCGTCGAGCGAGTTTTTCTCGGTGGGGAAGTCGGTCCAGTCGGTGGCACCGTTGCGGTGGTTGATGACCACGTCCATGATGAAACCTGTGCCCTTCTCCTTGAAGGTGGAGATCATGTTGAGCAATTCCTTCGGCTTGCCGAATGCGCTGTTGTGGTTGTAGTAGTACACAGGGTTGTAGCCCATGCTCTGCGCCTGCTTGCAGTAGCCCGAGTTGGGCACCCAGATGAGGTCGAAGTACTTGGACAGCTCGTCGGCCTGAGCCGTGAGGTTGGTCCACTTGGTGTCGTCGTAGGAGTCCCAGTAGAATCCCTGCAACATGACACCGCCGTAGTTTGCCGGCCAGCCCTGTGCAAACATGAGCATGGGCAGCATGACGGCCAGAAGGGTAGTGTAGACTTTCTTCATAATTGTATCGTTGTTTTATTCTTGTTGTCTTCGTTTTCAGCTATTTCCGGTTTTTATGCTATCGGTTTTTTAGCTTTCGGATTATAGGTTTGGGTAGCAAAATTACACATTATCATTATATAATAAAGAAAGAGTGCTCAGTGTGTTAATAATGAACTTTATGCTGTGCAAACGTTTACATCTTAGCGGATGGTGACCGGAGGCGAAGCAATTTTCATGCCAGACTGCTTGCCGACTGTTATCGATTGTGAAAAAACCGAGCCGATTTCTGTCACGATTTTTAGTCGTTTTAGCGCAAAAAACATGCATTTTTCAACCCTTTCACTTCCCTTTCACTCCTCCTTCACTCCCTTTTCACTCCCAAACATATATGTTTCGGGTTGCAAAAGACAAGCTTTCGGTGTGCGAAAGACGGTCTTTCGGAGGGTGAAAGCTAAGCTTTCGCATGGTGAAACATATATGTTTCGGAAGTGAAAAGTGATAAGTGAAGAGTGAAAGGTGATTTAACAAGCTGATTGACAGTGTATTAGCGAAAGTTGCTCATTTTCGCGTTATTTGGCGAAGAGAAAAAAGTTTTTCCAGAATTTTCGAGTTTTGAGCCACTTTCGGTTTGCAAAAATTAAGAAACGTTTAGAAATATTTAACGGCTGGATGTGTTTATCGGATGACGACCTTCTTGCCGCCGACAATGTAGATGCCCTTTCTGAATGTGGGATTAGAGATGAGGGATGAGGGGTCGTCGGCAATCTTCCGGCCTTGCAGGTCGTAAACGGATAAGGAATTGTTACTTTCCTCCTTCATCCTTAATCCTTCATCCAGAACGATGCCGGTGGTGTAGTCGGAGGTCACATCCTTGAAGACGTACTTCGAGGTCTCGGTGGCGTCTTTCTCGTTCTGCACCTCAAGATAAACGTCTTTCGTGATGTTCATGTAGTTCACCGTCTGCGGCGATCCGGTGCCGGTGCTGACCACGATGTTTGCGGCATCGCCCTCGGCCGTGATGCGGTCGGTCTTGTAGTACCAGGTCTTGCCGCCCACCTGCTTCGTGGCAGTGATGGCGTCGCCGGGCCATGCGCCTTTCTGCGTGCCGTGCTTCCCGCTGAAGGGACCTTCGCCCCACGTCCAGAAGTTCACGGGCGACCAGCCCACCTTGTCGACGTTGACGTAGATGGTGATGTCGTAGGGCTCGAACGGCGATGGCTCGGTGATTTTATATGTGCGCGTGATGACCTTCGTCACAGCACCGCCGACGAGCAGACCCACCTTCAATGTGGTCGTGCCGACAGGGATGGTGATGCTGGTGCCGGTGGCAACTTTTGTGCCATTGGTGGCGGTGGGCTCGCTGCCGTTAGTGGTATAGACGAGCTGAGCATCGGAAGTCTGCGATACAGCGGTGAGCGTGGCGGTTTGTGCGCTGTCATAATTGCCGGAAGGAAGATTTACCCAAGGACTGTTGACACTCTTGTTGATGAAGTAGCGATAGTGGTAGCCTGAAAGGATTTCCAGCCAGCTGGCATTCTTGTCAAGGGCAGTGTAGCCCTTGGCATTGCTGCCTACAACTACGCGTAATTGTGCATTCGTTCCAGCTGATTGTGAGACATAATATGCTGTTGTGGAGGCATATTGTGTGGCTGTACTCGTGTTGGTAATGCCGGCAAGCTTGCGGGCATCAATCATCAGCTTTATTTCGCGTTTGTAGTCTTGCCAATGCTTAAGGAAGACACAGGGCGTTCCAGGCATGGCCAGCAAGAAAGCATTTGCAGCGAGTGTGTCTTTGCGAATGGGGTCTTGCTGGGCTGAGGCAGAGCGGTATTCGGTGTCGTGATTCTCGACGAACGTAACTCCATATTGCCTATAGGTTGTGCTACGGGCTAAAGTGCTCGTGCTGGCCAGCTTCGTCCAGTTGTTGCCGTTAATGGCATCGCGCACAGTATAGCGGAACGGGAAGTCGAATGCCGCACTCTGGATGACACCGTTCACCTTGGTAGCCTCGAGCCAATTCTGCACATTCGTTACATTGCCGTCCCAATACTCGCCGACGCTGTAAGTGGGGTTGGCATCACTGTTGTAGATGCCGGTGAAACTTCCGGAATAGCCCTTCACCATGTCGTAGCGGAAGCCGACGTAGCCCAGGTCCTCGAGCAGCATGTGCAGGTAGGCCTTGACGCTTTTCTGCACGTTTTCCGACTTGTGGTCAAGGTCGCGCATACCGCCCCAGCCTTCGCCGGTGTCGTTGTTCTCCGAGAGCGAGTAGCCGTTGGCCGTGGCCCAGTTGAGACAGGGGTACACCCAATTGCCTTTGTCGTCCTTGTATTTGTCGTCGTCGCGGCAAATGTCGGTGGACTTCAGCTGATAGGTCACACCCTTGTAGGTCTCGGCTGGGAAGTCAACCCAGTTTGACACATTCCGACGGTGGTTGATGACCACGTCGGCAATGGTGCCGATGCCTGCCTGCTTGAAGGTCTTGATGAGCGACCGCAGCTCAGCCTCGGTGCCGAACGAGCTGTTGTAGTTGGTAAACCAGTAGTAGTCGTCGTAGCCCATCGACTGACCGCCACAGTTGGCGCTCTGTGGTATCCACACGAGGTCGAGCTGCTGGCTGAAGTCCCATGCCTGCTTCTCGAGGTTGGTCCACTTGGAGTCCCAGTAGGAGTCCCAATAGAAGCCTTGCAGCATCACGCCGCCATAGCCGGCAGGCCAGCCGTCGGCAGCCTGCATGGGGGAGGTCAGCGCAAGGGCCAAAAGAAATGTATAAAAACGTTTCATCATGATGTTAATATTGTCTTGCGTAATTGATGATTCCTTCAGGTTTTCTGATTTGCGTGCAAACGCAGGTGAACTTGTTGTGAAATATTGTGATGGTGACAACAGAAATTGTCGTTCCACCCTGCAAAATTAAAGAAAAGAATTGACGTGGCAAACTTTTGATGCGACAAATTCCGACCGTATCGTGCAAACGGTTGCATTAGAAGAAATAGCGGTTCCCCGTTATGAGGAACCGCTATTGGAAGGGTTAGAATATTTAAACTATTTCTTCAAAATACGGACTTCGCCTGTGATGTCATTTAGGTAAATGTCATACGTACCCACGGGAACATAGATGTTTCCGGCTCCGTTGGAGCAAACCTTTGCCCAATTGCTTTCGTTAACAGCCCAGTCGCCATCGCTGCCAAAGCCCCAGTTGGTACCCCAGTCGTGGTTGGCACGGAGCTTCAGTTGGCAATTGCCGGTATCGGTCTGCGTGAACTCTGTGTACCAGTTGTGGGGATTCACTTCCGTGAGTTCTACGTCGCCACCCCATCCATTGAAGTTGCCTATGATAGAAATGTTAGTGTAGGTGGCAGGACTTTGATTGGCCAGCTTTTCCCACTTGTAGGTCATATTGTTCAAATCAAGGGTGAAGGTGAAGAGACCGTTCTCGGGCGAGTGGATGGCACCGCCATCGCTCTGCTCAATGCTACCGCTCATAGCTGTTGTACCGTCGTTGGCTTTTGATGTGTTGTAGCAAGCCCCCCAGTTATTGAAGTCACCAGCTGCCCAAATCTTCACATTACCGTTAAACTGTGCGGTGTAAGTGAACACGTTGTCGCCCTGTGGGAACATGGCATTCTGGATAGCACCGTCGCCGTTCCATCCGGCAAAATCACCGAAGATGTAGAACTGCGAGGCTACGGGAACAATGGTGAAGGTGTAGTCCATCATGTTGATGGTCATCATATAGGTACCTGCTGCTGCAATCTTACCGGCATTTGCCTTTGTACCGGTAGACGTAGTTGTTATCAGTGCTCCTTCCATGCTGTCGTCACCGTCAACCTCTACACCAACGACTCCGTTGGGAGCATTCTCTATGGCCCAGGTACCACCTGCGTCAAGGCAGCTTTGCGGAATAATTTTCCAGTACTGATTGTCGGCAGTCGTTGTTATCATGATAGTGAAGACAGGGTCTTCATATACGTCGGCGGCACTGTGCTTGAACTTGTAGGCATCAGTTGCGTCCCAACCGAAAGCATCGCCAACGATGTAATAGGCAGAGGCAATGAACGGTGCAGCCGGCGTGAGCAATACTTCAACAGTGCCGGCATCAATGAGTATGTATTGTCCGTTTTTAACGGCATTTACATAGACATGTCCCTCAAAGGTACGAGTCTCTGGACGCTTTCCGTAGATAGACTCTACAAGAGCTTGCAGACTTGCTGCGTCGGCCAGACCGTCAACTGTCGTAGAAACAATGGTTGCAGTAGCATCTTCTACACCCTGTGGGGTGAGCGCGATTCTGGCATTTTGCAGTTCAAAACCTTCGGGCAGGGCGTCACCATTACCAATAACAAATAGACGCACTTGCTCATCGTCGCCTGCCAAATCTATGGGAGCCACAGTATAAGCAGTATAGCCAGGAATGGTTATGGCCTCTTCTGCATCGAAAGTCTGAGGATTCTCCCAATTGGGAATCTCGTCGCTACAAGCCCCGAAGAAGAGGCTTGTAAGCGCGAGAGTGATATAAAATGATAATTTTTTCATATCTTTTCTGTTTTACAATGTTTCAAAATATTCTCTGTGAATAATTACTTGATGCTACCAGTCTCTTTCGTGAAGTTCAGATAGAGGTGCTGACCTGCTTCTCCACCTACTCGTTCTTGGTCGCCACCTGTTCCACGATAGACAATAGCATTGTCGAATACCATGAATTCAGACTTCCACCAGTCAAAGCCAGGTATCTTCACATAAGCGCGGACACAGCCGTCAGTATCGTTGCCTGGAACGGAAAGTGTAAACTCAGGAGAAACAAAGTCTCCATCAGCGGTTTCAGGAACACTGAAAGGCTCGCCCATTAGCTCGTCCCAGCCTCCCATGAGTACACCAATAAGCCATACTTGAGGCTTGTTGAATTGTACGTCATAGAGAATATCGCGGCCAGAAACAGTTGTGGTGACAATCATTAAGTACCAGCCGCCAACAGAAGAGGCAATATTACCACCATTGTCAACAATCTCACTGGCAAGGTCACCGGTGATGCTGTTCAGCTGATTGTAGCCAACCTCAGTTCCGTCATCCCAGTTCTTCACCTTGTTGAACTTGATTCCCTGCTCATTGTCAATGTAGACCATGTGCCAGAAGACATCCTTAGAGTCGTCAGCAGAACGTCCGTCATAAGTATGAACCATGGTTAATGCACCATCAGCCCATGACCAACCGTTGAACTTACCAACAATATAGAGATCTTCAGGAGCATGAACAGCAGGAAGTGAATATTCCAGATATACCTGGCTGAGCGTGACTACATTGGTCGATACAATGCTTGTCCCTTCTACTTCGTCATTGCTACCAGAAGGCACCATGTATGCACGAGCCTGAAGATAGACCGGAATAGTCATAGGAAAGTCGGCTTCTTCTTTTCCTTTTTGGTCACATTCCATATTGGTAAGTGCAGAAGCCAGCGTATTGCCGTCAATCTCCATTTCACCGCTCCTGAATATTTGGTCAAGCTCAACAGCATTGCTCATGTCAGCATTGAGCGAAACAATGACCTTGTAATTAACATAGGTCGGAAATCCATAGTTCGGTTGTGATTTTGCAGTCAATACAATCTTGTCTGAATTTGCCAAATCGATGAGTGAGTTGGCAATAGCTGGCGTGTTGATATAGAATGCGGTTGGCTCCTTAATGACAGGATTCAAATCGCGGTCATCGTCGCACGCTGAGAAAATGCACATACTCAACGCCAGCAGCAAAGTTGACTTTAATATATTTTTCATTTCTTTGAATTTTTGTTTGTTGTTACTTAATATAACCAGGATTTTGTTTTAGATTACCATTGCTTACCAACTCATTTGCTGGAATGGCAAAGATGTTCTTATAAGCTTCGAATGAGCCATTCTTCTTTACGCCACCTTTCCAAGTCCAAGAGTAATTATTGCTACCACCAAATCTGTTAAAGCGGATAAGGTCAGTACGACGACGGCCTTCAAAATAGAACTCACGGCCCCACTCGTCGCAGATTTCACTGAGGGTGTATCCGCTCTTTTGGTTGTAGTTGTTGGCACGCTGGCGCAGCTTGTTGATGGCATTGTCACCTGTTGTGGTAGTTGTGCCGTTGTGCTGGCGGGCATCACACTCTGCAATGGTCAGATAGGCTTCTGCCACACGGAAGAGGAACCAGTCTGCATCACTGAACGAATTGTTGTAAGAGGTTGTTCCGTCTGTGTGGAATGCAACGAATTTAGCTACGGCAAAGCCTTGCTTATATTGGTCGTAGGATTCAATGTCAAGTGTGCGATCTTGTCCCCAGAAGAGTGCTCGGTCATCTCCGAGAAGCTCTGTCATAGCATAAGAAGGTACTTGCATTTCTTCTTCTGTATAGTTGTTCGTGTTGAACAATTTTACGAGATCTGGACGGGCACGGTTGCCTGACCAAGCCGAAGTAAGGCCATTGGTCATGTCGGGATCATTAGGATTTGCAAACATGTCGGCGTTGAAGCATGACTGAGTGAGGAACGTGGAATTTCCATAGCTGGCAGTCAGCTTGCTATCCTGGATAATGGGGAATACGCACTCGTATGCAGCGTCGGTCTCACCGTTGTCACCCATAAAGAGCATTTGGTAGGGGCTCCATCCATTAGAACTAACTTCGTTGAGCTTGTAGGAGGAACCGATGACTTTCTGTGCATATTGTGCTGCTTCGGTCCATTTTGCTTCACCGGTATAGACGGCTGCGTTCAAATAGAGGCGCATCAGTAACATCCATACGGCAGCTTTGTCTGCACGTCCATAGCCCTCATCTGTAGAAACCTTGGCTTTTGCATCGGCCAGCAGTGGCTCGATTTCAAGGAGTTCTTTTTCCAGCCAGTTGAAAGCTTCTGTACGGGTCAGCTGAATAGGCTTAGAAACAGTCTCCGAGAACGGAATGTTTCCGAAAGCATCCATCATTAGATAATAATGAAGGGCGCGGACAAAGCGAACTTCTGCAGTCATTGTAGCATCATAATCTCCATAAGTCTCCAGATAGTGGTTACAATAGGAGATGCTCAGAGCTATACGTGAGAAATAGGCTTTACACATCGGCTCGGCATCATCATAGGAATTGAAATTGAACTGCGGTATACCATCGTCGCCCCATGAGCATATGGCCTCATCGGTAGTGAGTTCATTGGAATTCCACATCTGGCGGATAAGGCCAGTCATACCAGGATCATCATAGCCGGTGACATCTACACCACCGTCGCCACTGCCGCCATCACCGATGCCGGCCATCGCTAAGCTCGAGTAGCATTTATTGAACAATCCTGTCACGCTACCCTCAGTCGTCAGCTTCGGGCTGATAGGTGTTACATCCAAATCGCTGGTGCAGGATGTTGTGCCCATGAACAACGCTATCGCAGTTGCAGGCACTATGTATTTAAAAATTCTTTTCATAAATTCAACAGATTCTTTAAATTAGAAATTCAGATTAATACCAAAGACAAACGACCTTGGGCGTGGGTAGATATTGCCATCAATACCGCTTTCCACTTCAGGATCCAGACCGTCATACTTCGTAATCGTGAAGACATTGGTAGCTGTTGCATATACGCGACCGCTAAGGCCATGATAGTTGCCTGTCTTGAACAGATTTGAGAAGCTGTAGCCCAGTGTGATGTTGTCGCACTTCAGGAAAGAAGCATTCTGAACAAAGTAGTCTGTCAGTTTTGATGTGTCGTTGTCCGACTGCCAGCCAAGAGTTGTTACCATGCGGTTGGCAAGGTATGCGCTCTGTGCCCAAAGTGCACTTGCTGAGGTCAGACGCTGAGCCTGCTCAATGTTGTTATAGACGTAGTTGCCGATGCTTGCGCGGAGTGAGAATCCGAGGTCCCAGTTCTTGTACTCAAGGCGTGATGACAAGCCCATCGTTACAGGTGCTGTAATGTTTTTGTAGGGATAGCGGTCGTCCTTGGTAATCTGACCATCGCCGTTGCGGTCTACAACAACACCTTCAAGTGGTTTGCCGTCTTTGTCATAGACTTGCTGATAAACATAGAATGAGTTTGCAGCATAGCCTACTTGATGTGCTAATACTTGATTGGTCTGGTCAATTTTGCTGCCCGTTCCTACAGGCTGGCCATTCTCGGAAACACCCGTCAGGTCTGTGATCTGGTTCTTATTGAACGAGAAGTTGTAGTCAATGGTCCAGTACCAGTCTTTAGTCTGAAGAGCTTTCCAGTTCAAGGCAACTTCCACACCAGTATTCTTCAGAGAGCCGATGTTCTGGTTTCCATTGTCGCTGAAACCTGCAAGTGCAGCAAGCGGAGCCCAGTTGAGCAGATCGGTCGTCTTGCGGTAGTACCAGTCGATGCTACCTGTGAGGCGTTGGTTGAAAATGCCCCAGTCTAAGCCGACGTTGTAGGTGGTTGTGGTTTCCCATTTCAATTCCCTGTTTACTTCACTTGGCTTTACAATACTTCCGTTGTCTCCAGGAAAAATAGGATATGTTGCGTTTCCGCCATATCCATACGCATACTTGGGTATCCATGCATAATTGTCACCAATATCCTGCTGTCCTGTCATACCCCATCCGAGACGGAGCTTCAGGTCGGAGAGCCAGTTGATATCCTTGAATGCATTCTCATCTTTCATCTTCCATGCGAACGCAAATGATGGGAAAGTAGACCAGTGATCATAGAAGCGTGAAGAACCGTCGCGGCGTACCGTTGCTGTGAACATATAACGGTTCATCAGGGTGTAGTTGGCACGACCGAAGAATGATACGAGGAAGTTTTCGTATTTGTCGCGATTGCTGTCTCCATCTGTATAATACAGCTCTCCTGCATTTGCATTAGTACTGGGATAGTACTGATTCCACATGTTGTTGTAGCGGAAGAAGAAGTGTTGCCACTCGTAACCGGCCATGATGTCGAAGTGGTGCTTCTCGGAGAAGTCCTTGTAGTACTGTGCGTATGCACTGAAGAGAAGGTTGCGCTTCAGGTTGTGGTTGTCTGTAATACCACCAAAATAAATGCTGCCCGGATAAGCGGCAGGAAGTGCGTTGTCAACATCTCCTGTAGCGATTTCTGCACCTGCCGTAGCGTGGAGGCGCAGATCTTCGAATCCGTGTACCTTGTAGTCTACGTCGGCACTACCAATAAAGGTATGTACGCGCTCGCGAGTGTCGTTCAGGTTGAGCAATGCAAGCGGATTGCTTGTGGCATTGCCGTGCTTGGTGAAACGTCTCCACTCAGTGTTGTCACCAGAGAATCCACCTGTTGTAGCCCACTCAAAGTAGCCTCCGAAGTTCTTCAGCATTTCATCAGCGGCACTGCCCAGCATGCCGAGCATATATGGTGAAGTGAAAGCATAGGGATCTTGTGTCGGATCCATTCTGACAGCTGCATCGATGGCACCTGTGTCTGCCTTGCGTGCCTTTGAGTACATGCCCTTGGCATTCAGATTCAGCGTCAAGTGATCTTTAAAGAATGATGGATTCAGATTCAGAGATGCTGTGTAGCGGTTGTAGTCTGAATTCTTTAAGATACCGCTTTGTCCTGTATAGCCAACAGAAACGCGATAGGGAAGAATGTCTTTTACAGACCCTGATACCGTTACGTTGTGGTCATGGCTGACGGCCGTGCGGTAAATCAAGTCTTGCCAGTCGGTATCGGCTGTGCCAAGTGCATTGTAAGCGTCGCTTCCTTCTCCGAATACATTAGTAATAAGCTCTTTGTACTGTGCTGCATTCATCATGTCGAGTGTCTTTTGTTTAACACTCATGGTGACGTTGCCAGAGTAAGAGATGCTCAGTCCTTGTCCTTTGCGGCCTTTCTTGGTTGTGATGATGATGACACCATTAGAGCCACGGCTACCATAGATGGCTGTTGCAGATGCATCTTTCAGAATGTTGAACGATTCAATGTCCTGCGGGTTAATTGAAGCCAAAAGGTTAGAGTTACTACCCACCTTGTTGTTGTCCATAGGTACACCGTCGATGACGATGAGCGGGTCGTTGGTTGCAGTCAGAGACGATCCTCCACGAATGCGGATCTTAGCATCGCCACCGGGCTCACCGCTGTAAGATGTTACGTTTACACCAGCGACTTTACCACCGAGCATGTCCTGAGCGCTGACGACGACACCCTTGTTCTTAGAGTCGGGCTTGAGGGCCGTGACCGAACCGGTGAGGTCTGATTTCTTGACTTGGCCGTAGCCGATGACCACGACTTCATTGAGAGACTGCACAGCGTCGTCTTGCAGTGTGACCACCACGTTGGGCGCTGCCGATACCTGAGCTGTCTCGTAGCCAATGTAGCTGACTGAGAGGGTAGCTCCTTGATCTGCGTTAATGGTGAAGTTACCGTCGAAGTCGGTCGTCACGCCGCCGCCTTGTCCTTCTACGCGGACAGTGGCACCGATGAGCGGTTCGCCGGTAGCATCCTTAACCTGGCCATTGACAGTGATTTGCTGTGCAAAGGCACTTGCTGACAGGATGAGCCCACATACAAATGCGAGCATCCTCAGAGGCAATGTAATTTTTACCTGCTTCATCATTTTTGATTCTTTAAGTTAATGTTATAATAAAATTTATATAAATTTTCGACTTAGGTTGCGTCATGGTCATAACGCGGTGCAAATTTAACGTGCTTTAAGAGAAAATACTTTAAATTTTTTATTAAAAATGAAAATTGTGTCGCGCAAACGTTTGCGCAAACTTTTTTCAAATTATTTTATTGGTGCGGATTGGTGTGTGTGGCTATAATGCTTATCTTTGCAGACAGAACAATCATACCAACCGGAAAAATCTATGCAAGAGTCTGCACCTATAACGATGAAAGATATTGCGCGGGAGCTTGGCGTTTCCGTTGCAACGGTGTCGCGTGCGCTGAAGGACAGCCCTCGCATCAGTGCTGCCCAGCGTGAGCGCATCAAGGCGTATGCGCGCGAACATAATTTTTTCCCTAATATGTTGGCAGAGGGTTTGCGCAATTCGCGCGTCAGACCGTTGAAGATTATCGGTGTGATTATTCCTGAGTTCAATCATTTCTATTTTTCCTCTATATTGAGCGGTATCGAGGCTGAGGCTTCGTCGCGCGGCTATCGCATCATGGTGGCGCAGAGCAACGAGCAGTATGATCGCGAGGTGCGCATCTGCGAGTCGTTTTATGAGAACAAGGTCTGCGGCATCATTGTGTCGCAGGCGAAGGACACGTTGCAGTACGACCATTTCCAGAAGCTCATCAACCATGGTGTGCCGTTGGTGTTCTACGATCGCATCTGTACGGGTGTCGATGCGTCGCGCGTGGTGGTCGACGACTACATGGGTGCGTTCAATGCGGTGACCCATCTGGTGGCTACGGGCTGCCGGCGCATTGCGTTCTACGGTTCGTCGATGAATCTTGAGATTTCGAAAAACCGTTTCAACGGCTATAAGGACGCGCTGCTGAAGAACGGGCTGAAGGTCGACGAGCGGTTTGTTCGCCGTTGCGACAACCGTGCCGACGCAGAGCAGATTACGCCCGAGATACTGAACATCGAGGACGGTCCCGACGGTTTCTTTGCCGTGAACGACGACACGGCCATCGGCATTCTCTATTCAGCCAAGCGCATGGGGTTCCGTGTGCCCGAGGACATCAGCATCTGCGGTTTTACCAATGGCCAGCGTGCCGTGGCGTGCGACCCCATGCTGACGACGGTCGAGCAACGGGGCGTGAAGGTGGGCCGCGAGGCTGCCGACGTGCTCATAGGCCATGTTGAAGGCATTTATCCTTCAGGTCACGTTGAGAAACGCGTAGTGCGTACGCGCCTCATCATCCGCGGAACCACAAGATAGGGAATGGCAGCGGATGAACACGGATTGGCACGGAAAAATATTATTATATATTAGGGAATGGCAGCGGATGAACACGGATTGGCACGGAAAAATATTATTATATATTATCGAGTGATAAGGAATGGCAGCGGATGAACACGGATTGATACGGAAAAATAATTATTGTCTTTACAGATATGCTAATATACGAAGAATTATCGAACAATATTATAAAAGCTTACTATAATGTCCTGAAGATTCTTGGAAAGGGACTTGCCGAAAAGGTTTATGAAAATGCCTTGTGTATTGAGTTCGACGAAATGAATATCGCCTATGAGCGGCAGAAGTCTCTGCCTGTTTCTTATAAGGGGCATCCTGTGGGCGACTACATCGCGGATATCTTTGTGGAAGGTAAAATTATCATAGAAATGAAAGCTGTTCCGGCCATTGTGCCAGAGCATTTAGCCCAAGCTCTTAATTATGTCAATTTAACTCATAGTAAAATAGGATATATTTTAAATTTTGGACAAAAGGAAGGTCGCGGTTTTCGTCGCCTATTGGGAATTGCAGCCCAAGAAGATGAAGAATGATGATATCCGTGTCAGTCCGTGTTCATCCGTTGCAAAACAATATAATTTATGAAACAGAAACCTGATCTATCGTTTTGGAAGCTCTGGAACTTGAGCTTCGGATTTTTTGGAGTGCAAATTGCGTATTCGTTGCAGAATGCGAATATCTCCGGTATTTTTGCCACACTGGGAGCCGACCCTCACAGTCTGAGCTTCTTCTGGGTGCTGCCACCGCTGATGGGTATGCTCGTGCAACCCATAGTAGGCTCCCTGTCGGATAAGACATGGACGCGCTTCGGCCGCCGCATTCCCTATCTGTTTGTGGGTGCTGCCGTGGCAGTGGCGGTGATGTGCCTGCTTCCTAATGCCGGTTCGTTCGGCTTGTCGGTGGCTGCAGCCTTGTGGTTTGGCGCCTGTGCGCTGATGTTGCTCGACACCTCTATCAATATGGCGATGCAGCCGTTTAAGATGCTGGTGGGCGACATGGTCAACGAACAGCAGAAGGGCAAGGCCTATAGCATCCAGTCGTTCCTCTGCAACGCCGGCGGTCTTGTGGGCTTTGTGTTTCCTTTTGCCTTCACGGCTCTCGGCATTGCCAATACCGCGCCTGAAGGTCAGGTGCCCGACTCGGTGGTCTATTCGTTCTATATCGGTGCTGCCATCCTGATCATCTGTGTCATCTACACGGTGATGAAGGTGAAGGAGTGGCCGCCGAAGGAGTATGTCGAGTACAATCCCACACCTGCAGAAGAGACAAAGGCCAGCTGGTTTGCCTTGTTGAAGAAAGCCCCTGCTGCCTTCTGGCAGGTCGCACTGGTGCAGTTCTTCTGTTGGGCAGCCTTCCTGTATATGTGGACCTACACCACCGGTACCATTGGCGACACCGTATGGGGTACCACCGATGTGAAGTCGGCAGGCTATCAGGATGCCCGCAACTGGACCGGCATCGTCTTTGGCGTGCAGACGCTGGGTGCTGTGCTCTGGGCAATGGTGCTGCCGCAGTTCCGTAACATGAAACTGGCTTATTCCTTCAGCCTGGTGCTGGGAGCTATTGGCTTTGCCATGGTGCCGTTTGTCACCAATCAGTACGTGCTCTTCCTGCCGTTCCTGTTGATTGGTTGTGCCTGGGCTGCCATGCTCGCCATGCCGTTTGCCTTGGTCACCAATGCCCTGCAGGGCTATGGTCACATGGGCACCTATCTTGGTTTGTTCAACTGTGCCATCTGTGTGCCGCAGATTATCGCTGCGCTGTTGGGCGGTACGGTGCTCTCGCTCGTAGGCAGCCATCAGTATAACATGATGATTGTGGCAGGTGTCAGTCTGGTCATCGGTGCCTGCTGCGTCGTGTTCATCAAGGAGAAAAAGTAAGCGTTCCCACGTGCAAATGCACGCGACGTGTGTCGTGGAGCCTTTGCACACTAAGGGTTTACCAACTTACAAACAGTAACCATGAGGGCGATTTCCGTCGGGAAACCGCCCTCTTATTTAGATTCACTTTTTTTCTCATTCTACGCGAGTGAAACATATATCTTTCAAAAGTTGAAAGGTTGAAAAGCTGAAAAATTGAAAAGTCTGAATTGCGAAAGATATATGTTTCGGGTTGCAAAAGCTAAGCTTTCGCCTCCTGAAAGACCGTCTTTTGCAACCCGAAAGCTAAGCTTTCGCGAGGTGAAACATATATCTTTCGGGGATGAAGGATGAGAGATGAAGGATGAGGGTTCGGCTAACTGGCTGGGTGATAGCGGATTAGGCGAAAGTGGGAAAAGTGGCAAAAAATGGCGTTTTTTGAGTGCTTCGGCGGTGTTGGTTCCCAAAAACGCAGAAATGAGCCGTTTTCGCGACCGCTAATCTAAATAATTTTCGGGCTTTGCTTACAATTCGTAACCTTGTTTGTGGCAGCAATTTTGGCTGTTGCACGCAAGAATGTGGGCGAATAATTTGACAGATTCGTTATTTTCCATTATATTTGCAGGGAAATAACGAAAAACGAAGAAATGAATATGTTGCGATTTCATAAGAACGACCGCTTCGGTACCCGAGTGGCAAGGCATCTTGCCGTGTTTGCCCTGCTTTGTCTGTTGACTGTTCCTGCCTCGGCGCAGGACAAACGCTACCATGGCGACGGCATCGACGACGTGCTGCGCTTTGTGCCTGTGGCTGCGGCCTTCGGACTGAAGGCTGCCGGTGTGGAGAGTGCCAGCTCGTGGAAGCGGATGGCTGTCAACTCGGCCATCTCCTTTGCACTCGTGACCGGTACCACGTGGGGGCTGAAGCAGACCATCCACGAGCGTCGTCCCGACGGCACCGACCGCCACAGCTTCCCCTCGGGCCACACCTCGTTTGCCTTTGCCGGTGCAACGATTTTGCACAAGGAGTATGGCCGTAAGTCGCCGTGGATTAGTGTGGGCGGCTATGCCGTGGCCACAGCGCTGGCTGTCGACCGCGTGCGCCGCAACCGCCACGAGTGGGGCGACGTGTGTGCCGGCGCTGCCATCGGCGTGGGCGGCACGATGCTGGGCTACTGGATAGGCGACAAGATTACCGGCGAGCACAGCCGCTATGCCGTCGGCATCTCGCCCGGAGGCGTGTCGCTGGCCGTGAATTTATAGGGATGCAAACGTTTGCATCCTATTTTCATGCCTTTTGCACAGATTGTTTCCGCGCGATGCCTTAAATTGTTGTAAATTTGCACAAACAAAAATCTGTCAACAATTTTTTTAACCTTTGTTTAAACGTTCTTATGGACATATTTTTTCATATAGATTATCAGACTGTCTTCGGCGAAGAACTTGTGTTAAACCTCCTTGTGCCCGAGGCTGGTGCAGACGAGGCTCGCCCGTTCCGCATGTCGACCGTCGACGGCTACCACTGGACCTACCAGATGAAGCTGGCCAAAGGTGCGGCTCCCAAGGTGATCAACTATTTCTATAGTGTCGACTGCGAAGGTTCGCAGCGCCGTCACGAGTGGACTACCGTCTGTCACAGGCTTGAGCTGTCGGCACAGAAAGCCGTCGGCTACAACGTCTTCGACAACTGGCTCGACATTCCCGAAGATTCCTATCTCTACAGCTCGGCCTTCACTGACAGCGTGAACCGTCGCGAGCATCATCCGCTGCCGCGCACCGCCAATGCTCAGACCCTGCGGCTGAAGGTGCGTGCCCCGCAGTTGCGCACGGGCGAGCGGCTGGCCATCGTGGGCAGCGCAGCTCTGCTCGGAGGGTGGAACGTGCGCCAGGCCGTGCCCATGAACGAGCATAACTTCAACGAGTGGGTGGTCGACCTCGATGCCTCGAAGCTGCCGCATGAGGGTTGCGAGTACAAGTTTGTTGCCATGTCTTCGGACAAGGGCGAGACCGTCTGGGAGACTGCCGAAAACCGCACGTTGCTGCTGCCCGACATGAAGGAGGGCGACGTCGTGGTCTACGAGTTGCCGCAGGCTTCGTTCCCCATTGACCACACCCGCGTGGCAGGAACCTGCATCCCCGTCTTCTCGCTGAAGACCGAGGGCAGCTTCGGCGTGGGCGACTTCGGCGACCTGAAACGCATCATCGACTGGGTGGCAAAGACCGGACAGCGCGTGCTGCAGGTGCTGCCCATCAACGACTCCACCATCACCCATACATGGCTCGACTCCTACCCCTATTCGTGCATCTCTATCTTTGCCCTGCATCCGCAGTATGCCGACCTGCGACAGCTGCCGGCACTGAACGACCAGAAGGAGCGCAAGCGCTTCGAGCAGTTGCAGAAGGAACTCAATGCCCTGCCGCAAATCGACTACGAGCGCGTCAACAATGCCAAGCTCGAATACCTGCGCCTGCTGTTTGCGCAGGAGGGTGAGACCGTCATGAAGAGCAACGAGTTCAAAGCCTTCTTCGACGAGACCGGAGAGTGGCTCGTGCCCTATGCATACTATTGCCACCTGCGCGACACTCTCGGCACAGCCGACTTCTCGACGTGGAAGGGACACGAGACGTGGAACGAAGACGACCGCAAGACGCTCACCAATCCGCGTACCAAGCTCTACAAGGCTGCGTCGTTCTACTATTTCGTGCAGTTTGTCCTGAACACGCAGATGGCCTCGGCTCACGAGTATGCACGACAGAAGAATGTCATCCTCAAGGGCGACATCCCCATCGGCGTCAACCGAAACGGATGCGACGTGTGGATGGAACCCAAATACTTCAACCTCAACGGGCAGGCTGGTGCGCCCCCCGACGACTTCTCGGTAAACGGACAGAACTGGGGCTTCCCCACCTATAACTGGGATGCCATGATCGAAGACGGATGCCGCTGGTGGGTGCGGCGCTTCCAGAACATGCAGAAGTTCTTCGACGCCTACCGCATTGACCACGTGCTGGGCTTCTTCCGCATCTGGGAAATACCCATCGACAGCGTGCACGGACTGCTCGGACAGTTCTCTCCGGCACTCGGCTTCACCCGCGAAGAGATTGAGGCCTACGGGTTGCACTTCCAGGAGGAACTCTTCACCGAGCCCTTCATTGCCGACTGGACGCTCGACCGCATCTTCGGCGACCGCAAGGAAGAGGTCAAGGCCAAATATCTCGACCATGCCCACGACGACATCTATCGGCTCAAGCCCGCTTTCAACACGCAGCGGAAGATTGAGGCAGAATATCTGAAAAATCGCGATGACGGGTCGTTGAGCGATAGCGAAAAAATGGACGAAAATCTGCGCGACGGACTCTATGCGCTCGTGAGCAATGTGCTCTTCGTGCGCGACCGGAAGGATGCCGGGAAGTTCCACCCGCGCATCACTGCCCAGCTCGATTTCATGTACGAGGCACTGTGGGACAACGATAAGGCTGCCTTCAACCGCCTCTACAACGACTATTACTATCGTCGCAACAACCAGTTCTGGTATCGCGAGGCCATGAAGAAACTGCCCCGACTCGTTCAGGCCACCCGTATGCTCGTCTGTGCCGAAGACCTCGGCATGGTGCCCGACTGTGTGGCATGGGTCATGCAGGAGCTGCGCATCCTCTCGCTCGAAATTCAGTCAATGCCCAAAGACCCGAAGGTTCGCTTCGGCTGGCTCCCCGGAAATCCCTATCGTTCGGTGAGCACCATCTCCACCCACGACATGTCCACGCTGCGTCAGTGGTGGGACGAAAACGAGGAACGCACACAGGAATACTTCAACTCCACGCTCGGACAGAGTGGGCCTGCGCCCCATCCGCTGCCCGGATGGCTGGCGCGTGACATCGTCATGCAGCACCTGCAGTCGCCTTCCATGCTCTGCATCATCTCGCTGCAAGACTGGCTCGCCATCGACGAACGGCTGCGGCTGGCCGATGCCGATGCCGAACGCATCAACATCCCCGCCAACCCGCGACACTACTGGCGCTACCGCATGCACCTCAGCATCGAGGAACTGATGGAAGAACAGTCGTTCAACGATAACGTGGCGGGTCTGATAGTTCAAACAGGAAGAAAACAATAGATAATCATAAGTTATGAAGAGAATATCTTTCATCATTGCCGCTGTGCTGCTGCCTCTCTGGGTAGCGGCACAGAGCGTTTCTTCGCCCGACGGAAATGTCGTGGTGACGTTCTCACTGGACAACGGACGTCCGCAGTATGAAATGACCTACAAGGGCAAGCCGGTGATTCGTCCGAGTCATCTCGGGCTCGAGCTGGCCAAGGCTAAACATGCCTCGAACGGTCAGGACGAGTACGACCTGATGGGAAACTTCAGGGTTGCCAACACAGCCGAGACGACGTTCGACGAGACGTGGACACCGGTGTGGGGAGAAACCGCAACCATCCGCAACCACTACAACGAGTTGGCCGTCACGCTCTGCCAGGAGTGGGAAACCAGTAGGGTGACAGCCCGACCGGGTGAACGCGGACGTGCTTTCGACATGCACACGCGTAACATGATCATCCGCTTCCGTGTCTATAACGACGGCATGGGTCTGCGCTATGAGTTCCCACAGCAGCGCGAACTCAATTATTTCGTCATCAAGGAGGAGAAAACCGAGTTTGCCATGACGGGCGACCACAAGGCATGGTGGCTTCCCGGCGACTACGACACGCAGGAGCAAGAGACGCAGGAGTCGCGACTTTCCGAGATACGCGGTCGTTTCCACGATGCGGTCAACTGGGGAAACTCGTCGGTGGCGGTGTTCTCTGAAACTGGTGTGCAGACATCGCTCCAGATGAAGACCGACGACGGACTCTACATCAACATCCACGAGGCTGCCTGCATCAACTATGCCACGATGCACCTCAACCTCGACGACAAGAACATGGTCTTTACCTCGTGGCTCACACCCGATGCCACCGGCATGAAGGGCTACATGCAGACACCCTGCACGTCGCCTTGGCGAACGGTGATGGTCAGCGACGATGCCCGAGACATGTTGTCCTCAAACCTCATCCTCAACCTCAACGAGCCCTGTGCCATCGAAGACACCTCGTGGATTCACCCCACGAAATACTGCGGCGTGTGGTGGGAGATGATAGTGGGCAAGAGCTCGTGGAGCTACACCGACCAGTTCCCGTCGGTCAAAATCGATGAAATCGACTGGAACAGCGTGAAGCCCAACGGTCGTCATGCTGCCAACAACGAGAACGTGCGGAAATATATCGACTTCGCTGCCGAGAACGGGCTCGACCAGGTGCTTGTCGAAGGTTGGAACGTCGGATGGGAAGACTGGTTCGGCCATTCCAAGGACTATGTCTTCGACTTCGTGACACCCTATCCCGACTTCGACATCAAGGCCCTCAACGACTATGCCCACTCGAAGGGCGTGAAGCTGATGATGCACCATGAGACCTCTTCGAGTACACTCAACTACGAGCGACATCTCGAATCGGCCTTCAACCTGATGAACAAGTACGGCTACGATGCCGTGAAGACCGGCTACGTGGGCGACATCATCCCGCGTGGCGACTACCACTATTCGCAGTCCACCAACAACCATTACATGCACGTCCTCAAGGAGGCTGCCAAGCACCACATCATGGTCAACGGACACGAGGCGGTGCGCCCCACCGGAATCTGCCGCACCTATCCCAACTTGGTGGGTAATGAGTCGGCTCGCGGAACCGAGTACGAAGCCTTTGGCGGCAGTCGTCCCGACCACACCGTCATCCTGCCGTTCACTCGTTTGCAGGGCGGCCCGATGGACTATACCCCCGGTATTCTTGAGACCCAGCTCAGCACGTGGAGCGACAACCGCTCGTGGATTCGCACCACGCTCTGCGGACAGCTCGCCCTCTACCTCACCATGTACAGCCCGTTGCAGATGGCGGCCGACCTGCCCGAGAACTACAAGAAATACGACGATGCCTTCCAGTTCATTCGCGACGTAGCCGTCGATTGGGACGACTCCCGCTATCTCGAAGCCGAGCCTGCCGACTACATCACCGTGGCTCGTAAGGCCAAGGGCACCGACAACTGGTTTGTCGGCGGCAAGTGCGACGAGAACGGTCATCAATCGGTTGTCCGTCTCGACTTCCTCGACAAGGGGCGCCAGTACGAGTGCACCATCTATGCCGATGCAAAGGATGCCCACTACGAGCACAATCCCAAGGCCTACACCATCACGAAGAAAACCGTCAAGCGCGGCGACGTGCTCAAGCTCAAGCAGGCGCCCGGCGGAGGCTTCGCCATATCACTCATCGCTAAATAAAATAGCTAACGGGTTTTAGTTTTGTAGGGACGCGGCGTGCCGCGTTAATCAGTTTTTAGTTTTTAATTTTTCAACCGTTCAACATTTCAACATTTCACCATTTCAACCTTTCAACTTTTTATGAAACTGAAAAAGAAAATTCTATCCATATCAATGGCACTTGCCATGACAACATTTTCACATGCCCAAGGTCCTGAGACCGTCTATCGTCCCGAAGGAACCAAGTTTACAGTCTTCGCCCCAGCCAATGCCTCGCAAGTGGTGTTGCGTCTTTACAAAGACGGCATCGGCGGAAAGGCGATAAAAACCATAAAGATGAAGCGCGACACCACCAAACCGTCGCACTGGACCACCTATGTGAAGGGCGACCAGAAAGGCCGGTTCTACACCTTCGAAGTAGGCAAGTCGGGCAAGGAGACCCCCGGAATCTTCGCCCGTGCCGTAGGCGTGAACGGCAAACGAGGCGCCATCATCGACATGCGCGACACCGAGCCCGAGGGCTGGCAGTGGGATGCCCGTCCCGAACTGAAGTCGCCTGCCGACCTCGTCATCTACGAGATGCACCATCGCGACTTCTCCATCGACCCTGTCGCCGGCTTCCAAAACAAAGGAAAGTTCCTTGCGCTCACCGAGCCGAAAGCCATAGAGCACCTGCGTGAGCTCGGTGTGAACGCCGTCCACATCCTCCCCTCGTTCGACTATGCCTCCGTCGATGAGACGCGCCTCGCTACCTCACAATACAACTGGGGCTACGACCCCGTAAACTATAATGTTCCCGACGGATCCTACTCCACCGACCCCTATAACCCCGTCACCCGCATCCGCGAGTTCAAGCAGATGGTCCACGCACTGCACGAGGCCGGCATCCGCGTCATCCTCGACGTGGTCTATAACCACACCTACGACATCGACGGCAGCGGATTCCAGCGCACCTATCCCGACTACTTCTACCGCAAGAACGCCGACGGCACCTACAGCAACGGCTCCGGCTGCGGCAACGAGACCGCCTCAGAGCAGGACATGATGCGGCTCTTCATGATTGAGAGCGTGAAATACTGGATCAACGAATACCATATCGACGGCTTCCGCTTCGACCTTATGGGTATTCACGACATCCACACCATGAACACCATCCGCAAAATCGTCGACCTCATCGACCCCTCCATCTTCATCTACGGCGAAGGCTGGAGTGCAGGGTCGTGCGCCTATCCGTATGAGAAGCTGGCCATGAAGGCTCACATCAACCAGATGCCGCGCATCGCCGCCTTCAGCGACGACATCCGCGATGCCCTTCGCGGTCCGTTCAGCGACGACACCAAGGGCGCCTTCCTTGCCGGCATCGGTGGCGAGGAGGAGAGCCTCAAGGCTGGTATCAGCGGCATGATACAGCACCCGCAGGTCGACTACACCAAGGTGAACTACAGCAAGTCGCCCTGGGCCAACGAGCCCACGCAGATGATCAGCTACGTCAGCTGCCACGACGACATGTGCCTCGCCGACCGTTTGCGCGCCGAGCTCCCGGGCATCAGCACCGACGAGGCCATCCGTCTCGATAAGATTGCCCAGACGGTAGTATTCCTCTCGCAGGGCGTTCCGTTCATGCTCTGCGGCGAAGAGATGTTCCGCACCAAACAGGGTGTGCACAACTCCTTTAACTCGCCCGACTCCATAAACCGCATCGACTGGGACAACCTCAAACGCTACCCGAAGCTCTACTCCTACTACTGCGACCTCACCCGCTTCCGCCGCGAGCACCCGGCCTTCCGTATGGGCTCGGCAGACGAAATCCGCAAGCATCTGGAATTTCTCCCGACGAAGAACGGATTGGTGACGTTCATGCTCAAGAACCATGCCGGAGGCGACGAGTGGAACAACATCATCGTGTGCATAAACGCCGGCGACGACGACCAGCTCGTCGACATCCCCGACGGGAAATGGTACATCTGCGGTGACCTCGATGCCATCGACACCTACCGCTCCGACGAGTTCGTGGGCCACACACTGCGCATGTACGGCCAGTCGGTAAAGATTCTGCACGACTGACCGCGTACAACGGCAGAAGAAAACAACCACCCGAAATCCTTAAAGCCAATAAAACATGAAGAAAATATTATTGTTAGCATTATTGCTTATTTCCATGA
>CACYRB010000034.1 GCA_902776685.1 uncultured Prevotellaceae bacterium | reverse complement strand
GCTGTGTGTAGATGTCGGTCGGCAGCCAGCGTATCATGGGCTGTTGCAGAAATCCGGGCTGCGTCTGCAACAGCTTCACTCCGCCGCAGATGCCTCCAAACTGGTCTTGCCAACCGCCGCCGGTGGTGAGCAACTGTTCGAGAATGAGTGTGCGCAGGCCGATTTCGTTCTTGTCCCATGCCAGTGAACAGAAATTGCTCAGTGCTCCCAATACGGTGGCGGCCAGAATGCTGCTGGTGCCCATACCGCTTCCTGCGGGGATGGCCGAGAGCAACGTCAGTTCGAATCCGCCGCCGAAACTTTCCAGTTGTGCTTTGAGTGATGGGAAGATTTCGGCTGAGTATTCGGGTAGGAATCCGGCAAGAGCAAGGGCTGTCTTGGGTATGGAGAATGGCGAGCCCACAATGTTGAACTGTCGCAGCTGGTCGTAGTCCTCGATGACTTCTTGGGCTCCGATGTCGATACTCCGAATGACAATCTTGAGTTCCTTCGAAGGCTTGATGTAGGTTTGCAATGGCTGCTGCCCGTTGAGGTCGACGGCAAGGTTGACCACATTACCGCCTTCGAGCAGACAGAACGGGGGTGTGTCCGACCATCCGCCGGAGATGTCGATGCGCACCGGACTACGTGCCCAGACAATCTGGTCGGGATAGACAGAGAGGCGTGGAGCCTGTTTGTCCATCTTGACCGGTGAGGTGAGTTCCTGTCGCAACAGCCCGAAGGCTTGTTCGCTGTCGCCCCGGAACATGGCATCTTGAATGCGGGTCATGACGGGAGCCGTCTCGCTGATGGGCGACGGCAGCGGTATGTGTTCGTCGGCATATTGTTGGGCTGCATGTTCGAGGTCAACTTGGTAGAATACGCTGTGCTCCCAGTTCTTTGCCAGTTGTGGCCAGTTCTTTGTCCGGAAGGCTTGGCGTTGCTCATATAGCCGGAACAGGTTGGCACGGTCGGAAAGCTGTTCGGCGCTCAGGTACTCGTGGCTGTCGTCGGCCGGTTGAGGGATGATGTTCGACTTTGGTCGCGAGTTGATGAAATGCTCAATCTCGTCGTAGGTCAGTACGGGGAACAACGGCATCTGTTGTTCTGCCCCCTCAAACTTGCTGCCGATATAGTAATAGCGAAGGGCGTAGCGGTCGTTGTCGATAGGCACAATGTCGATGCAGTCGCCGGGGAAGAGTGTGACGCGCCAGTCGTTTTCGGGAACACCGGTCACGATGTTGTCGCAGGTCAGTTGCCATTGTGGGCCGATGTGGCTGTTTTCTATCCAGACATTGCGGTTGCCTTCGTTGAAAGGAATTTCGGTGACGGCATTCTGTACGAAGATAGAGGGGTGGGGCTTGCGGTCGTGGTGCATGATTTGCCGTTGGTCGGAAACAATGTTTTGAATGGCAACCATAGAGGAAATCATGTCGCGCGACGTGCCGAAGTGATAGAACTCGCCACCATTGAGCGGTATGATGGCGACAGAGAGCTGGCTCAGTTCGGGGTCATTGATTAGCGGGTCGGTGCCCAGGGTACAACCGAACTCGGAGTAGAGGTCGTAGAACTTCAGGGCGGGAACCGATGTGTCTGAAGGAGATGTAATGCCGCTCCGATTCATCAACAACTTCACGGCGCGGTCGCTAAGTAGCCATACGCCGATATCGGTCAGATAGTAGTGGTTGTTTTGCAGTTTTTGCAGTTGGATGACTGAAGGCTTTTGAAGCATTTTCTTCAGCACCTGGGGCGTGTCGTAGGACGAGATAAATACTCCGTGGTTGCAGGCCACCGTGGCGTCTAACCACAGGCCATAGCAAACGACGTCGGCCTTTGGTATGGGAGGTAATGCCTGCGACGAGCGAATCAGCACGTCGCCGCTGACCACCATGGTGTTGAGACCTTCGGGGGCCGATTCCATGATATGTTCGAATAAGGGTTGCTGAAGTGAAAGCAGGTCTTGGTCGAGGCGTTGTCCTCTCTCCCATCTGAAAACCGGAACGGGTACAAGCAGTTTGCCCGACGGTGCATAGGCAGGCAGGCGTCTGCTCTGTCCACCGGCATGAAGGAGAATGCGCTTTTCCTTCGACAGCCATTCGTCGAAAGTGCCATTGTAAGATGCCTGTTCTCTGTCGTCTAAATATGACTGCCAAAGCAACCACGCTGTTCCGCCACCACTGCCTAAAGACTGCCCCTTGGGGTCGCTCGTGCAGAAAAATTCCTTGTCTGACCGCCCGGTGATTTCGTGAAAAATCGTTGGCTTGGTTTTGCCTTTGCGCACCAAATTGGGTGGCAGTGATAACAGTTTCTTCATAATTTCTTGATATATTTGTTCTGTCTGAGGTTGTTTCAGGACAGACTTCTGACTATTCGATGGGTTGAATATCGAGGGCTTCGACACAACCCGTGACGGGACTGAGCCTGACGCGGGTAAGCATTTTCTTCGTGAAGAGGTTTGCACTCAGATTTTCAAGACGACCATACTGGGCCGCATATAGTTCCTGCTCCATCAATTTCTCTTTGGCATTGCCCAGTGTCACCTTTATTTTCCCAGGCAACTGGACAATCAGTCCGATGTCGTCCTTAGCCTTTTTGTCTGCGGGCATGTTTTCGGGTAAAGGCTTCACCTGCTTCAGGTCTTCAATGTTGATGTAGTAAGGCTCGCCGGCCAGGTCATCGGCATCGGTGAGCCCCAGTCGTGATGAGAAGCGGAAGACGATGTCCTCAGCCTTCTCCGGTTGTGGCGTGTATTTTACTTTTACCTCAAACGTATTACTGATTTCTTCACCGTCGAACAGTTGTCGCAAGGCTTTTTCCTGAGTGTCCAGACGATTGAGCATGATTTTCAGTTGCTCGCCGTCTTTCGGCATGAACTCGGCTTCTCCGCGTTCCAACTGATTGCGCGACTCGCGGATGTTGTAGATTTCTTTGGCAACAAGCTCAGCCAGTTTGGCATGGCTGCCGGCTGCCAGCATCTCTTCGGTGAAATAGTCGCGTGGATTCAGCTTTATGGTTTTAGCCAATAATCTTTGAGGTTTGAGCTCTTTGAGTCTTGGTGGAATCTCATGATTGATATGGGTGAGCATTCCGTTGTTGTCGCGCTGCAAGCTGATAATCGTATGCTTCTTGTCAACAAATACGGTGTATTGTTTTGTGGTGTCGGCTTCTCCGATAACATCCATGTGAGTTTCTACGATGCGGTATGTCTTTTCTGCCTGACTCCTGACGGGCTTTCGCAGATAGCGGTCGGAATAGATGGCCAACTCGCCTGGGATAAATTTGGTTTCTTCTATCTCAAGCGTAAATTCCAACGAAGTCTTAGGAAGATAATAGTTCAACCCTTCGACAGGAGTCTGGGCCTTTGTTAAAGCCGAGACACACAGTAAGAGGAATAAAAATGAAGTAAGTCGTTTCATAATGTTCGTTTAGGGCGTAGGATTCTTAATCGTTGAGGCGCTTGAATGCTTGCGGCAGATACTTGATGATGTCGCTGGCGATGAGACTTTCTTTTCCCACTTCACGGGCAGCAAGATCACCTGCCAGTCCGTGCAGATACATTCCGATGAGGCATGCCTCATGACGCTGGTATCCCCTGGCAAGCAGTGCGCAGATGATGCCTGTGAGAACGTCGCCGCTGCCAGCCGTTGCCATGCCGGAGTTGCCTGTCGAGTTGAAAAAGACGTGTCCGTCAGGTATGCAGAGTGCCGAGTAGTGGCCTTTAAGAATGATATAGCCGTTGATGCGCTCGGCCAGTTCGCGTGCCTTCGATAGCTGTTCGTAGCATCCGTTGCTGGCATTGCCTGTCAGCCGGTCGAGCTCTTTCGGATGTGGTGTCATAATCACACCCTTCGGCAGTTGCTGCATCCATGTGCGATGGTTGCCGAGAATGTTGAGGCCGTCGGCATCGATGATGGCAGGGCATGAGCTGCGTCGTAGTTGAGAGATGAGTGCTATCGAGGTTGTCTCGTGCGAACCCAGACCCGGACCGATAGCCAGTGCGTCGAAGTCCTCGGTGTCGATGGCTTCGGAGAAGTAGGTCTCTTCTCGGTCTACCGACAAGATGGCCTCAGGAACGGCAGTCTGCATGATGTCGTAATGCTTGCGTGGTGTACGCACGGTGACTTTTCCTGCTCCGCTGCGCAGACAGGCACGCGTGGTCAGAACAGCAGCACCAGCCATGCCGTAGCTTCCGGCTACGATGAGGGCATGGCCCATGTCGCCTTTATGGGCAAAGTCGCTGCGCGGTTTCAGTAGGGCCCTTATGTCGTTCTCTTCTATCAGCTGGAATTGGCTGTCGGTTTTTTGAACATACTCTTCGGAGAGGCGAATATCGAGCACTTTCAACCGTCCGATGAAAGGCTGATTGTCGGCAAAGAGCATGGAGAGTTTCTTCAGTTGCAGGGTCAGCGTGAGGTCGGCTTTGATGATGTTGGCCTTCACGTTGTAGGTGTTGTCTTCGGTCATCAATCCCGACGGAATGTCGATGCTGACCACTGTCGCCGGCGACTGGTTGATGTATTTTACAAGAGAGGCGAATCCTCCGGTCAGAGGTTTGTTGAGTCCTGAGCCGAAGAGTCCGTCAATGACCAGTGTGTTTTCGTCAAGAACAGGTGGGTCGAAATCGACACTGATTTCGGTGAACGACTTTACTCGCTTGTTTTCAATAATGCGCTGCCGGTTGGCGGCACATTCATCGGAAAGCCGGTTGTGAATGTTGAATAGATAGACGGCTACGGAATAGCCCTCGTCAGCCAACAGTCTTGCCACGGCAAGTGCGTCGCCGCCATTGTTCCCCGGTCCGGCAAATACCACTACTTGCTTGCGGTTGTCCCATTCGCTCCTGATGGCATGCACAATAGTTTTGGCAGCGCGCTCCATCAGATTGAGTGCGGTAATGGGCTCGTGTTCCAAAGTGTATTTGTCGAGCTCACGAATCTGGTTTCCTGTAAATATTTTCATATTCGATTGCAAAGTTAAGAGAAATCGCAGACAAAACAAAATAAAATTGCTAAAAAAAGCAATTTTGCATACATTCCTGTTTATTATATGCTGGATTTTTTGTACTTTTGTCGAAAATTTTTAAGAACAAACTTATGGCCGTAGTAAAAATCAAGGACAAATTCTTTAGAACGTCCATTCCCGAGACTGAAATTCTGCAGCGCGTGCAAGCCGTAGCAGACCGTATTAACCATGATATGGCAGACAAGAATCCGCTGATGCTGGCCGTGCTGAACGGCTCGTTCATGTTCGCCGCCGACCTGATGCGCCGGATTACTATTCCCTGCGAAATCTCGTTTGTCAAGTTGGCCTCGTATGAGGGCACCACTTCGACAGGAAAGATCACCGAGGTTATCGGAATCAATGAAGACCTCGCTGGCCGCACTGTCGTCATTGTTGAAGACATTGTCGACACTGGACTGACAATGAAACGCATGATAGAAACACTCGGTACGCGTAATCCCAAATCGGTTCATATCTGTACGTTGCTCGTGAAGCCTGAGAAACTGCAGGTAGATCTCGACATTGAGTATGCTGCCATGGAGATACCCAACGATTTCATCGTGGGCTACGGTCTCGACTACGATCAGCAAGGACGCAACCTGCCCGATATTTATACTCTAATCCCAGAAGACGAAGAACAAAAGATGAAGAATATTGTAATTTTCGGTGCACCTGGTTCAGGCAAGGGCACCCAGAGCGATAAGATGATTGCCAAATATGGTTTTGAACACATTTCCACGGGTGACGTCTTGCGCAGCGAAATCAAGAACGAGACTCCGCTAGGCCTTACCGCAAAACAATATATCGACAAGGGTCAGCTTGTACCCGATGAGCTTATCATCGACATGTTGGCCAAGGTCTACGACTCTTTCGGAAAAGACCATAAGGGTGTTATCTTCGACGGATTCCCCCGCACCATACCGCAGGCTGAAGCCTTGAAACAGATGTTGGCCGAGCGCGGACACGAGGTGGCCGCCATGATCGAGCTCGATGTTCCTGAGGATGAGCTCATGACTCGTCTCATCAAACGTGGTCAGGAGAGCGGACGCAGCGACGACAACGAGGAAACCATACGCAAGCGTCTTGACGTCTATCACAACCAGACAGCCCCGCTTATCGACTGGTATCAGAAAGAGGGCATTCGCAACCACATCGATGGTCTGGGCGAACTCGAACGAATTTTTGGAGACATTTGTAAAGTAATCGATGGCATCTAATTTTGTCGACTACGTAAAAATACTATGCCGTTCGGGCAAAGGCGGGCGAGGGTCGGTGCACCTTCGCCATGTTAAGTATAACCCTAACGGTGGACCCGACGGTGGCGACGGTGGCAATGGCGGCAGCGTCATTCTGCGCGGAAACCACAACTATTGGACGTTGCTCCACCTGAAATATCAGCGTCACGTCTTTGCCGAACATGGTGGCAACGGCGGGCGCGACAAGTGTCATGGCACCAACGGCAAGAATGCTTACATCGAGGTGCCCTGCGGAACGGTGGTCTATAATGCTGAGACGGGAAAATACATTTGCGACGTGACTCACGACGGTCAGGAGGTTATTCTTCTGAAAGGCGGTCGCGGCGGATTGGGCAATTTCCAGTTCCGTTCGGCAACCAATCAGGCACCACGCTATGCTCAGCCTGGCGAGCCGATGGAAGAGATGACCGTCATTCTCGAACTCAAGCTCTTGGCCGATGTCGGACTCGTGGGCTTTCCCAATGCCGGCAAGTCGACGCTTGTCTCTGCCTTGTCGAATGCCCGACCGAAGATAGCCAACTATCCCTTCACCACGATGGAGCCTTCGCTTGGCATTGTGGCCTATCGTGACAACAAGTCGTTTGTCATGGCCGACATCCCCGGCATCATCGAGGGTGCCAGCGAAGGGCGAGGACTCGGATTGCGTTTCTTGCGCCACATTGAACGCAACTCGCTGTTGCTCTTCATGGTCCCTGGCGACACCGACGACATCAAGAAGGAATACGAAGTCTTGCTCAACGAACTGCGGCAGTTCAATCCCGAGATGCTCGACAAGCATCGGGTGCTGGCTGTCACCAAGTGCGACCTGCTCGACGAAGAACTCATCGACATGCTCCGCGAGACACTGCCCGACGACCTGCCCGTGGTCTTCATCTCTTCAGTCACTGGATACGGACTGACCGACCTCAAGGATGTGCTGTGGGCAGAGCTCAATGCCGAAAGTAACAAACTGCAGATGGCTCTCGACGAAGACACCATCGTGCACCGCGACAAAGAACTGTCGAAGTTCCAGAAAGAGATGGAAGACGAGGGTGAAGATGAGATTATCTATATCGACGAAGACGACATAGAGGATCTTGAAGATTTTGAATACGCCGACCTTGACGAATGACCACTCCCCGACTGACTTACTTCCCGCTCGACCATGACGTGGTGGCGTTTTCTTCCACACGTCATGGCGGGGTAGGGTGTGGGTGTTATTCATCGTTCAACATCACACACTATTGTGGCGACAGCCCTCAGGCCGTCGGTGAAAACCGTGAGCGTCTGGCCTCTGTGCTGCAAATCCCTGTCAATCGCATTGTGCTACCCCGACAAACGCACGGAACGGAAATCCGTATTGTAGATGAACGGTTTTTTGCATTGCCGGAAAGTGAGCAGAGCCGCCTACTTGAAGGCGTCGATGCCGTGCTGACACATTTGCCAGAGACGTGCATCGGCGTCTCCACAGCCGACTGCATCCCCGTTTTGCTCTACGACAAGGTGCATCGTGCTGTCGCAGCAATTCATGCCGGATGGCGCGGAACGGTCAGGCGCATTGTCGTGAAGGCAGTCGAAGCCATGACGCAAGCCTATGGTACAGCGTCTGCCGACTTACATGCCGTCGTAGGACCAGGTATATCGTTGGAGAGTTTTGAGGTGGGCGATGAGGTCTACGACGAGTTTGCCGGCCAGGGCTTCGACATGTCCGCGATAGCAAAACGAGAAGAGAAGTGGCTCATAGACCTGCCCGAGTGCAACCGGCTGCAACTCGTGCAGACAGGCGTGAAGGCTGGAAACATATTGATGTCGGGTATTTGTACCTATCGGCAATCGTCTGATTATTTCTCAGCCCGTCGCCTTGGCATTGCTTCCGGCCGTATCTATACGGGAATCATGATAAAATGAAACGTGAAGAACGCATGCTTCGGTGCTGCTCTTCGCGTTGTGGCTATTTCTGTCTGTTAGCCCTTTGCTCACGGTATTTCGCTTTCTGACGCGCAGAACCCGAGCCGTGAGAGCCGGTAACATATTTCTTCTTCTTCGCCTTGGTCTTTACCTTGTCGTTCTTGTCGCGACCGTCTCCGCCGCCTCGCTTGAAAACCAGTCCGCCGCCTTGAATAATGTCATCAATATCTGCCATGTTGAAAATTTTTTTGCAAAGATTCTGCCAGCGAGCGCAAAAGGAGCTTGCTCCAATTTTGCCGAGTGCAGCTAAATTTTCTGCAAATATAATGATTTTTCCTGAATCTGCCAAAAAATAATCACATCCGATGGTCTGCGGCGCAAAAACTAATCAGTCGAAGACGCGTCTAATCCGAATTCTCTTTCTATGAGTTCTTCCATTCTGCCCTCCTTGGCATAGGGGATGGTATCCACCTGTCTGAAATTGCTTTTCTCCGACTGAAGCGAAGAGTCGAAGCCAAGGATATACCGGGTGGCAATGCGATAGATGATTTTTGTCGGGGCAAACCCATACACTTGATGTTTGAAAATGTGCAGGATTCGCTCGCGGTCGTCGGGTATCAGCCTGCGCATCTCGGCGTTGTTATACAGTCGACGCACAATCTCGGTGATATACAGACCCGATTTCATGTATAGGTCGGCAAAAGTCTTTTGCGGGTCTTCAAAGATGTGTGGGTTCTCTTGCTCCAATAAGTCTACCATCTTCTTCACCACCCAACGTGGGGTATAAATCTGGTTGGTCTTTTGCGGTGGAATATAGTCGAAGATATCCTCTGTTTGTGCTTCGTCGAAATAGTTTGCCAATTCATGTTGTTTCTTTCTGAACTCACTGATGGCATCATCAAACACCACCTCGTCAAACAGATGGCCGTCGAAATGTTCTTTTCTGCCGGTTGTCCCGTCTACATAGTCTCCGCCATCGCGCAGGAAGCGGAATTCTTCGAGTGTGATGCTGGTCACCTCTTTGAAAACATCGTCCTCAATGTTCTTATCGAAATTGTCGAGCGTAAGACTTCCGTTGTCGTATGCCATGATAAAACTTGGAATAGTACGAGCGAAACCGCGTAGGTGTGCACGCACCTCATCCTCCACGTTGCTTTTTCTCCGCTCCTCCTTGTCTCTTTCTATACGTTCTACGACTTCCTTAGGTTTGTTCTTAATGGTTTCCTCAGAGACTTTCTTAATGGCATTGCTCACGTTCTCTGTAGCCTTTTCCATCTCCCGAAGGAAGGCCTTGTCGGCATCGCTCAGCTCCTTCTCGGTTGTTGCCTGTTGACGGGCTTCTTCATGTTTCACCTCTGCAATCTTGCGTTGTTGTTCGAAGTCGCCTTTTATCTTCTCCATCTTGGCTTGCAGTTCCTTTTTCGACTCTCTTACCAGACGTTTGGCTTCCGATGTTTTCAGCTTATATTCGTCAACGGCAGGCATGATGATATTCTGCTCGACAGCCGATTCCAGCGTCTCACTCACGTGGTCGATGGCTGCCAGCACGTTTCCTTCATCCATAGCTTTCTCGTTGTCGGCTGTGATTTCATCTAAAGTCTCATAGAGCTTCTCACCGAATATTTGTTGTTCCTGTCCCACGATAACCTCCGGTGGAATCATCACGTTGCCGTTTTCATCGACACTGACGTTGCCTGCTTCATCGAGCGTTGTTTTCGAGTTGCGTCCCCGTTCTTCCTGTGCCTTGTCCATCTTCTTCAGTATCTCGCCCACGATGGCAGGTGCACTGAATATGTTGGCGATGTTTCTGAACAGGAGATTGCTCATAAAGCCTCGCCTTACCACTTCCTCACATTTTATCTTTCGCGGAATACTCATCACTTGGCGCTCGTCAATCTGCGTCATTCTGCCGCTTTCGTCTTCAGCGATGACGGGGAAGAAGTTCAGCAGCTGTCGTATGTTTTGCTGACGTTCTTCCGTCGTTCCTCCTCCACTGGCAGTGCTCTTCTTGAGGTTGTTGGCAAACTCGTCGAAAAGTATCAGCGTGCGTGCCGGGTCGAAGTCGAAGACATAGGCATTCTCTTTCCTCACTATTTTTCCTCCTTCAGAGTATTCGTAAGGATTCTGCGCCCTGAAGGCAGCCTGCATATATAGTTGGGCGCTCTGCATGTTGCTGAGCATGAGCACGCCGCTCCATTCGGGAATAGTGACGCCCGTGGTCAGCTGGCCCACACTCAGCGTGATGGTCTTGTCGTGGGTCTTGATGGCCTCTTTCACTCTGTTATAGGCTTTCACCGTCTCCGCGTTGTCATCAATCCTTCCGTCGCCTGCGGCCACAATAACCTCGTAGTCTTCAAATCCGCTTCCTTCTTCTCTCAGCAACTTGGCCAATGCTTTTGCACTATCCACTCGGTTGAGCAGCCAGAAGGTATGAGCCATCTCCTTTCTCAACTCTTCTGTTGCAAAAGGAAACTTTTCGCCTGTGGTCAGTGCTTGCAAGAATTTTCTCACTTGCGGCTCGTGTTCAAACTTGCCGTCGTCTTTGGTCTTGAAAAACTCGTTCAGGTCGAAGGCATAGTCAATCGTTCCGTCCTCGTCCAGGTCCATCCCTCTCTTCAGCTTCTCGCGCACGATGTCGCTCATGCGATAGGTGAACAGGTTCAGACGGGGCATCTCCTGATAGGGGTTATGGCTGTCGTCGTCCCAGCATTCTTTGGCCTCCTGCTCGTCGGCATAGCTCCAGTTGAAAATCTGCCGGTCGCCGAACTCGCCCGAGGCGATAGCCTTGAAGGGTGTGCCGCTGAGGTAGAGGGTAAATCGTCGGCTGATGTTGTTGAAGGCACGGTCAGTGCGCATCGTGTCCACACCTTCGTGGCTCTCGTCAACAATCAGCACGTCCCATCGCGTGTTCTTTATCCATTCCAGTTTGTTGTAGTTGCCTCCGAAGTAGACCGACCCTTTCAGTCCCTGCAGGCTCTCGAAACAAATTTGTCCTTCAAAATTCTCGTCGCGGTTCTTCAGCCAGGCAAGATACATGGCTCTGGTCATCACGCCCGGCCGGTCGCGCAGCGACTCGTTGTCGCTCACAAACCGGTAGCCGGTCTGGCCGGCCATGAATTTCTCGAAGTCGTCATACCACGAGTTGGCTATCGAGGGGCGGTTGGTGACAATCAGCACGTTTCGGGCTTTCATCCTCCGTATCAGGTCGTAGGTGGTGAGCGTCTTGCCGAAGCGTGGCTTGGCATTCCACAGGAAACGGCCCTCGCCGTTGTTGGCATCGAGGTAGGCCAGCGTCTTCTCCACGGCCTCCTGCTGCTCCTTGCGCAGCTTGTAACTATAGTGCAGACCCTTTTGCTTGTAGTCGCGGTTGACGAATTCCTCAAAATACTGCCTCAGTGCTGTGCCGTCGATGCGGAACCATTCCGTGTGGTCGTTCCGTTCAACGCCCTTGTACTGCGTTAGGTAGTCGTGGAAGTCGTAGTCACGAAAATAGGTGCAGTCGTCGCGATACATGGCAAGGTCTTTCCATTCCAGACAGAAACGCACGTCGGCCGTGTGTGTCTGCTGACGGATGCGTTTGCCGACGCCCTGCTCCGTGTCGCCAATCTTCAGCCACCCGTCGTGGCGGGCTATCTCGGGCGTGCTGTAGGCATAGAGCATCCTGACAAACGAGTTGAAACTCTGAATCCGTGTTGCGTCCATCATACCATCTCCTTTACTTTCGTTCGAATAAAATTGCGTTCCTGTTCGTCTAAACCGTATTTGTCGAACAGCTGTTCGTCTATCTCTGCAACAGATTTGCTCCAGTCAATATCGGAGGAAGAGGTAAAATCTTGAAGGGGAACGTAAGCCCACTTGGGACCTGGGCAATCTTGAGTAATCTTTAGAATCCCTAACATCGCACGAGCAAATTTCGTTTTGATATATTTAGCAGTGTTTTCTGTTTCTTCTTGTGTATCATACTTTCCGATTGCAATAAAGGTCTGTGTGTATCCTACACCTGGCTTTGCAATTATTGGTGCAGACAAGACTTCACCAAATTGGCCTGCTCCATTTGCCTTTGAAACAAGCAGAGTCCATTTATATAGAGTTCCAGATATATCTTTAATATAATCTCTACGAATATATTTGGTTTCTCTCTTTCCATCTAAAAGCCCAATCATTGCAATGTAGTCGTGGGCTTCTCTTGGCGATTCAAAAAATATACTTCCAAGTTTTTCGAACGCACTTGAACGTAAACGGTCAGTGAGTTCTGGGTGTTCTTGCTTCATCAACTCAGAAAGCTGAAAACTCAAAGGAGAAGAGATTATACTATCAAGATAACGACGGGAATTTTTCTTCACAGAATGAAGGATAGAATTTAATTCCTCAAATTTCGTAAAAGTGCCTATAGGTTCAAATGCTAGTTTTGCATCACGATAAGTAATAACAACGCCTCCCTTAATATCTGTATTCTTGAATATATTATCGCTTATTGGCTCGTAATATGCTACTTTCAAATGCTCATCATTTAGCATTTTATCATCCCAAACCTTAGGAGTATAGCCTGCTTTAAATAGAAATCTTGCAGGAGTTATAAGCTCTACTTTGTCTGCACACTTATATGCTTCGTCCATAAAGAAATTAAAGACAGGTGGCTTTCTCGTACTATCGCTTTCGGTTTCCTCCTGATATGGTGGATTGCCTATAATCACGTCGAACTTCATAATATTCTGGTTTTTAGTTATACGTTTTTTGATATCGTTTACTTTGAAGGGTTTTCCCGTTTGCCAATTCATGATGATGCAAAGGGGTGGGGGAGCTTCGGCGGGCGTGTCGGCAAAGAGGTCGAGTTGGTCCTTTGGTTGCTCTTGCTGTTTTTCTCGTGGTATGCGGTAGGTGAGGCCGTCCATCTGCCAGAGGTTCCACGCGACGATTTCGGCAAACTCTTGTAGCAGCGGTGTGCCGGGCTTGCAGCCGTAGCGGGCTTGGTAGTGGTCGACAAACGTGTAGAGCAGATTCTCGCGTGCCAGGAGCAGGCTGTCGCCTTGCCACTCATAGCCGTAGGTGGACTGGAAGGCGAGGCGCATCTGCGCCAGCCACTCCTCGTCGCTCAGCTGCTGTTGGCTGACTATGCGGAGCTTTCGGTCGAGCAGGCCCACGCGCTCGCTGATGGCGATGGGCTCGCCCGTAGTGGCGTCGTAGCGCGAAACGAGGAAAGGGGCTTCGCCGCAGGTAAGCTCCAGACAGCGCAATGTGAGGAACGTTCCTTCCTCCTCCCCCTCTGGAGTCTCTATATAGTCCACCATCTTCTTCACCACCCATGCGGGCGTGAAGACCTCGGCCATGTCCTTCACGCGGTCGGTCTGCTTCTCCTTTGTCTTGAGCACGCGCGGTCGGATGACCATTCCATGCTCGCCCGTAATCAAGTCGGGCAGAATCTCTGAATGGTAATCATATCCACTTCCGAGCGCCTCGTAGTCGTGAGTGCCCCAGAAGATGTTTCGTCCTGTGGTATGGTCGCGCAGCAAGGTGTCGAGAACCGTTGCCGACAATGTCTGCAGGACGTTCTCCCTGATGTCTACACAGGAAGGAAGCTTGTCTTTATTTGACATTCTTGCGCTTATAGCTAATGGCAAAAGCACTTATCCCATTTCTGATATCACACAACCTTAATGACACGAAAAAGCGCGGACGCTTACCCGTGCCAGTGGTTGTGAGAGTTACCAGAACGAATGGTAAGTTATGTCCACGCCAAAGCGCAGACACATTACACTTACTCATATTCGTTCGCGTTTTAAAACTCTCACATTTCTGGCGCGTTGAATAACTGCTTTGTGCTGTTATTTGTTTTTACCCTCAAAAATTTGTTTCGCCACCCTGCGCTCAGGGAATCCGCTTGCGCTTGCGCCGTTTACGGCGATTGGCTGATATTTGTTTGCAAAGTTATCTTTGCTCTAATTTTCTTTATTGTTTCAGCAAATTAAATGTTTAATATCCCAACATCGCTGCAGGTGTTATTCCCAATGTGGCACAAAGCATACGGGCAATTTTCAGCGTAGGCTCAGCCCTGCCGGAAACATAGTCGCTTATGCGTGAAGGACTGACGCCTATCTCTGTAGCCAACTGCTTCTGACTCATGTTCTTCTCGTCCAACGAAAGCTGTATCAGCTGTGCTACGGTTGGTTTACCTATGGGATAGTGCTCCTTCTCATAGTCTATGACAATACCTGACATCATAGTCAACTCCACGGCATTGCGGTCGTTGGCAGGTGTGTTGTCATCCACTATCGGCAACAGTTCTTCAATACGTGCCAATGCGAACTCATATTGCTCTTTAGTAATCTTTGCCATACTCGTACCTCCTTTTATTATATCGTTGAAACGTCTATCTTATCGTATTCACTATGCGTACCCACAAATCGGATGAAAATATGCCCAATTGTAAACTTTACGACCACTACCAGACGATATTTGTTGCCCCTGATGTCAAAGACATAATGTTGATTTCCAACGTAGTCTGTCGAAGGGAAATCTGCCTTTATATCCGATAGGTTCCTCCATTCAGCCTTTTCTGCGATGTCGTACCATCGTTCAAGTGCAGCCTGAGCATCTCCATGTCCTTCCGAACAGTAGAACTCAACTAATCGCCTATGTGATACTATTCTCATGTCGGGTGCAAAGTTATATAATTATTTTGAATTTCAAAAGAAAATTGGCAGTTATTTCTATTTTTTAAAACTATTTCGCTTGCGCCTTTTACGGCAATCGGCTGATATCTGTTTGCAACGTTACGAATTAGTGAGCGAAAATGCAAAGAAAAAAGGGAATTTTTTTCTTTATCATTCTGCTCCATTAGCATGTAGGGACGCGGCGTGCCGCGTTATCATTTGCCGCGGATGAACACGGAATGACACGGATAAAACACCATTTGCATTCTTCTAAATATTTCTTAACACTCGGTGGAAAAATTTTAACCTCAAATTTTGAAAAAAATCCACCAACTCCTTCCGCGCACTCAAAAACGACCGTTTTTTGCCACTTTCCGCAAAACAGCCTAACCCGTTATCGCCCAATTAGTTAGACGATCTCTCATCCCTCATCTCTCATCCTTCATCCCTGAAAGCTATATGTTTCGGGGTGCGAAAGCTAAGCTTTTACCTTCCAAAAGACCGTGTTTTGCACTCCAAAACACGGTCTTTTACGACCCGAAACATATATCTTTCGCAAAAAATTCTTCATCCCTCATCTTCCATCTCTCATCCCTTTTTCCGAAACATATATGTTTCACTCGCCTAAAACGCAAAAAAAATCCGACGGAAATTGTTAATTTTCTCCGTCGGGATTTAACGTTTTTTTATAATCATGACCACGAACCAACGGTCGCGGATGCTTATGCAGACGCAACTGTTAAATCTGTTGCGAAGCGGGGAAAGTAGTTATACGAATTTCACGAACTGTAGTCATTTAAAATTATTGTTGTCCGGTAAAGGCGGCCTGAAGGGCCAGCAAGCTCATAGCCCAGGGTAGCACCCTGGGTATAATTGTGTCTGTAATAATACGCCCTGGAAGGGCAAAAGAACTGAAAATCAATGCTTTTGCCCTTCCAGGGCGCAATCTTGATGTTCCGCTAACCCAAGGCGACACCTTGGGCTATAAGCTTGCTGGCCCTTCAGGCCGCATTTTAATACCCCCAATTTAAGGGGGGAAAGTCGACTTTTCAATACCCCCAACCCCCTAATTTAGGGGGCTAAGGGGGCAAGGGGGGCTAAGGTATCAATGGTGGAATAGGCGGACACCGGTGAACGCCATGGCGATGTCGTATTTGTCGGCTGTCATGATGACGTGGTCGTCGCGCACGCTGCCGCCGGCCTGTGCGATAAACTCCACGCCGCTCTTGTGTGCCCGCTCCACATTGTCGCCGAAGGGGAAGAAGGCGTCGCTGCCCAGGCTGACGCCGCGCAGCTGGGCTATCCACTGCTGTTTCTCTTCGCGGGTGAGCGGCTCGGGCTGCCGGGTGAAGAACTGCTGCCATGCTCCTTCGCGCAGCACGTCGTCGGCCTCGTCGCCAATGTAGAGGTCGATGGTGTTGTCGCGGTCGGCGCGGCGGATGCCCTCTTTGAATGGCAGTGCCATCACCTTCGGGCATTGGCGCAGCCACCAGATGTCGGCCTTCTGTCCGGCCAGTCGGGTGCAGTGGATGCGGCTCTGTTGACCGGCACCGATGCCGATGGCTTGTCCGTCTTTCACGTAGCAGACGGAGTTCGACTGCGTGTATTTCAGTGTGATAAGGGCGATAACGAGGTCGCGACGGGCCTCCTCGGTGAAGGTCTTGTTCTGGGTGGGAATGTTTTCGAACAGGGTGGGGTCGTCGAGACGGATCTCGTTGCGGCCCTGCTCGAAGGTGATGCCGAAGACCTGTTTGCGCTCAATGGGAGCGGGACGGTAGGCAGGGTCGATCTTGATGACGTTGTAGGTGCCTTTGCGCTTGTCTTTCAGAATCTCGATGGCTTCGGGCGTATAGTCGGGTGCAATCACACCGTCGCTCACCTCGCGCTTGAGCAGGGTGGCGGTGGCCGCGTCGCAGGTGTCGGAGAGAGCCACGAAGTCGCCATACGACGACATGCGGTCGGCTCCGCGGGCACGGGCATAGGCGCAAGCCAGCGGCGAGAGTTCCATCTTCACGTCGTCGACGAAATAGATTTTCTTCAGCGTGTCGCTCAGCGGCAGACCTACAGCGGCTCCGGCGGGCGACACATGCTTGAACGATGCTGCAGCGGGCAGGCCGGTGGCCTGTTTCAGCTCGCTGACCAGCTGCCACGAGTTGAGCGCGTCGAGCAGGTTGATGTAGCCGGGACGGCCGTTGACAACTTCAATGGGCAACTCTCCCTCTTCCATGTATATGCGCGAGGGCTTCTGATTGGGGTTGCATCCGTACTTTAATCCTAATTCTTTCATTCTTTTTACCTTGTTAAGATGTCATATTCTTTCTCGCTGCAAAGTTACAATTTTTTGATAGAAAAACAGATACAAATAGTGAGAAATCGAATAAAATTTTCCAATAATGTTGTACTATTCGTGGAGAATTACTAACTTTGCAAAAGTTACATGCAATAGCACTATGGAGAAGAAACGTTGGGAACTAAAAAAACTGCTTGAGGCCGTTGAGCGGGAGTTAAGTTGGAAACCACTAAAACCACTTGCTCTTTCGAAGGTGAGAAACTACCTGCGCGGCATAGAGAAACCGAAGAAATCGACTTTGGACAAAATCTCGCTTTTCGTGGGCTTTCAAGACTGGGACAGCTTTCAGGAGGCACTGCACGGTGAGGCCGATGCCACAACTAACTATAAGGGTAGTGAAAAAGGATCGAAGTCTGACACCGACTTGTCAAAAGACTCTTCCCAACCTGCCCCCGACGAGGGTAAGACATAAAAGAGCAATGAGCCCGCCAACGCTCCGCTATGAAATGAATTATGAATTACAAAAACCTAAACAATATGAAAAGAACTGTTTTATCTATCGTCGTTTTGATGCTGGCTTCGGTCGTGGCATGGGCCGATGGAACGCCGCAACTGAAGTATTTTTCCTACCGCAGGGGTGGGGGTATGTTGCCTGAGACTTCGATGTTCTATGAACTCACGCGCGACAAAGAGGGCCACAAAACCCTGAAGATGCGTGGCGACTGCTGGCTTGAAGAGATTGAGATTCCTGTTGCTGAAGAGGTGTTCCAGAAAGTGGGTGACCTGATAATGGAGTACGGACTTCATAAATCCATCGGTTACTACAAACCTGAGAAGATAATTCACGACGCGCCGTCGGTGTCGTTCAGCGCGGCTTTTGAGGGATATAGTATGTTCGGCGGGAGCGGCGACATACCCTTGCCCATGAGCAAAGGCTTGGGGGTGATATGTACCTATCTGGAGTCCTTGCGCGGCAACACGAAGGCCCGCGGGCATCTCGACCAACTGCAGAAAATGCCCGACCTGACCGGGATGCAGTTGTTTAACGGTATTGAGCTGGTGAATGCCGACAAGATGGAGCCGGAGCTTATCAATATCGCCACCGACTATCTGGCCGACAAGACCGATGACCCGAACGGTGTGGTTCCGGCTTATTTCAGAACCTATGCCCGCCGCGACGACAATCGCACCTATGTTGTCGTGGAAAGCTCACACTACAAATATGCCGATGCCTATTTCGTGGTACAGCCGGGCGGAGGGCGGCACCTGATCGACCGCGAGGAGCTTGTCCGCTATCTGGCAGGAAGCTATCGCGGTTCCGACGGAAAAACCTACATCTTCACTTCCGACGGTCGGTTCAAGTCGTCGCCTGCTGCTACTGCCGTACCGCTCGAGTTCAAGGAGACGGCCGACGATATCTGTTCGTGCGTGAAGATTGGCTCGCAGTGGTATAACTTCCACGTCACCGACAAAGGGCTACGGCTGTGCCGCACCAAGAAGATTAAAGAGATGGAATATGAATGTGTGGGGACGCCCATCGAGCTGACCATCGACGAGGAAGAGGGCTCGAAAGGTCGCTGGAAGTTCACAAGCGATGTGGTGATAGAGCGCGGAATGCTCAGCTATGTGCCTCGACGCGTGCTGCGCAAGATGGCCGACGAGCTGTCTGCCCGTCGCGGCTTCAAGCCTTCCGACGAGAACAAGGCCGAACTGGAAGGGCGCTCGTGGTACAAGGATGCACAGTCGCAGCCGAGCGGGAAGAAGAATTTTTCCGATATCGAGCAAATCAACTTCAGTGTGATTGAATCGGCTTACAATCTTCGTGATGAAGACGAGAAGGATGATGACTTCCCGCTTTACGAAGAGTGAAAAAGAACAGACAAAAAAATAACGCGCCAGTCGGCGCGTTGTTTTCGTTTGGTGCATTTTAGTCAGCTTTGGGCAGAATGCCTGAACGCTTTTCCTTGATGCGTGCCTTCTTACCAGTCAGCTTGCGCAGATAGTAGAGTTTGGCGCGACGCACCTTACCACGCTTGTTCACCTCGATAGAATCGATGTTCGGCGACTCGATGGGGAAGATACGCTCAACACCCACTGTGCCCGACATCTTGCGAACGGTGAAACGCTTCTTGTCGCCATGACCGGTGATCTTGATCACGACACCGCGATACAACTGAATACGCTCCTTGGAGCCTTCAATAATCTTGTAAGCCACGGTGATGGTGTCACCAGGACCGAACTCGGGAAACTGTTTGCCAGTGGCAAATGCCTCTTCGGCAACTTTAATTAAATCCATTGTCTTTTCGATAATTAAATTAATAATGTTCCTGCGCAACATGGTCAGCGACTCGTCCGCTACCAGCGGTTACGCCGAAAAGTGGGTGCAAAGGTACACATTCATTTTCAATTGTGCAAGTTTTTTAAGAAAAATGATGGCAACACCGATTTTTTTTCTTATCTTTGTACCCACTTAACTTAAACCTTAAAAAATGAACAAAAAATCGTTTCTTTACTTTGCGATGCTGTCGGCATTGTTGGTTTCGTGTAAACAACACTACGAGCTGACAAGTATCGAGCGTAGCCGAATCCTGATTGATAAGCGCTACGATGCAAATCCTGATGCCGAGGCTCAGGCTTTCATGGCACCATACAAGGCCGAGGTCGATAAGGAGGTGGCTCCCGTGGTAGGTCGTTCGGCTACCTATATGTGGGCTGACAGACCGGAGAGCAATCTGTCTAATCTGTTGACCGACATCCTGGTGTGGGCAGGAAAGTTGTATAACGAACAGCCCGACTTTGCCGTCTACAACATCGGCGGAATGCGTGCAGCCTTCCCCGAGGGCGACATCACGAAGGGCGACGTGCTCGAAGTGGCTCCATTTGAAAACAAAGTATGCTTCGTCACGCTCACCGGCCAAAAGGTGCTGGAGCTGTTCAGCCAGATGGCTGTAAGAAAAGGCGAAGGCCTGAGCCATGAGGTGAAGGTTGTTGCCACGAAGCAGGGCAAAGTGGAGTCGGCTACCATCAAGGGTCAGCCCGTAGACCCGCAAGCCTCTTATCGCATTGCCACCATCGACTATGTGGCACAGGGCAACGACGGCATGGTGGCCTTCAAGGACAAGACCGATGTCGTTGCACCGACGGAGGAAAAAGACAACCTGCGTTTCATCATCGAAAACTATTTCCGTGAGCTTACCTCACAGGGAAAAGTCGCCGATTCTAAGGTCGAAGGAAGATTTATCATTAAGGATTAACCACAAAAAACATTTGCTGTTATGAAGACAAATAATATCCATACACATGCGAAGAGAACGATGTTTGCACTTGTTCTCTTGTTTGCCAATGCCTTCGTTCTGGCAACGTTTGCCCAGAAGGAACTGACCATCCTGCACACCAACGACACGCACAGCACCATCTATCCGCTGAGCGAGAACCTGAACGACACGTCGAAAGCCGGTCGTGGCGGATTCATCCGTCGCATTGCCATGCTGAAAGAGGAACGTCAGAAGAATCCCGACTTGCTCTATTTCGACAGTGGCGACTTCTCGCAGGGCTCTGCCTACTACAACGAGTTTAAGGGCGAAGTGGAGATTCAGCTCATGAACCGGATGAAGTGTGATGCCGCAACCATCGGCAACCATGAGTTCGACTTCGGTTTCGACAACATGGCCCGCCTGTTTCGCATGGCCAAATTCCCCATCGTATGCGCCAACTACGACTTCACCGGCACACCCGTGGAGGGTCTGGTAAAACCCTATATCATCATGAAGCGCAACGGACTGAAGATTGGTGTCTTCGGCTTGGCACCGGAGATGGAAGGACTGGTCGACGAGAACAAGTGTCAGGGCGTGAAATATCTCGACCCGGTGAAAGTGGCACTTGAGACCGCTACTATGCTGAAGAAACAGAAGAAGTGCGACGTCGTGATTTGCATCTCCCACCTTGGCTGGGATATGTCGGGCGGACGCATGGACGACGAGGAGATGATGGCAGGCTCGCGCAACATCGAAGTCATTCTTGGCGGGCACTCGCACACCTACTTCGAGGACCTTCGCTACCAGAACGACCTCGACGGTAAGGCTGTGCCCAACGACCAGAACGGCAAGCACGGCATCTTCATCGGTAAGTTGAAACTGAAGTTCGCTAAAGCAAAATAACGACGCCCAACAGCCTCCCCCAGCCCCTCCGAAGGGAGGGGAGAAAGCAAATGAACTGCTCGGCTGGGCTCCCCTCCCTTCGGAGGAGCTGGGGGAGGCTACTGGGGAGTTATGTCAGAATTCCAGGCGGAACCCCTTTTCTTTCATCTCGTTGTAGTTCTCTGGGTTGAACTTATAGAGAAAAGCCACTTTCTTGTTGGGCAAGGTCAGCGTCTCTTCGAGTTGGGTCAGGATGCCCAGCTTCTGCATCTTATTGCTGAAGTTGCGACGGTCGAACTTTACACTGAGAATGGCCTCGTAAAGGTGTTGCAGTTGTGTCATGGTGAACTTCTCTGGCAACAGTTCGAAGCCGATGGGCTCGAAGTGAATCTGCCGACGCAGTTCGTTGGTGGCCTCGCGCAAGATTAAGTCGTGGTCGAAAGCAAGCGAAGGCACTTTGTCGAGTGGGAACCATTCCGCCTTTGCAGCATCATCGCCTCCTTTCACTTCGCTGATGCGAACCAATGCGTAGTAGGCAATGGTGATGACACGCTCGCGAGGGTCGCGGTCTACACCAGAGAAGGCATGGAACTGATGGATGTAGGCATCTTCCAGTCCTGTCTCTTCTTTCAGCTCGCGCTTCGCACCCTGAAGGGCCGTCTCGTCCATTTTCAGAAATCCGCCGGGGAAAGCCCACCGTCCCTTGAAGGGTTCAATACCGCGTTCTATCAACAGCACATTGAGCTTTGTCCCGTCGAATCCGAAAATCACGCAGTCCGTAGTGACGCACGGATGCGGATACTCATAATGATATTTTAGTTCTTTCATTCTAATGACACTTTTTTATTTTTCTATATTTGCTCTTTCGTTACAAAGTTCGTTGAACCTTTCAATCACATCTGCTAACGGAGCATCAAGTCTGTCAAGACATTCGTTTAAGATATGATCTGGCACCTCTGAACAAGATGCAGCAATACCACCTGCAATAGCGGCTTGTGTATCTGCATCGCCACCAAGGGAAACAGCCGCTCTAATAGAATCTTCATAAAGTGAATATCCTACACCACAATAAATAGCTTCTGGAACAGAACCTTGACAAGTTACATCGAAAGTATAGAATTTACATATATCACTCCAATCCTTTTTTATTTCATCTAGATCATAGAAACAATTTTCCTTTAGAAATTTCTTTCCTTTTTCTAACCATTCATCATTCCTCAATAAGAATATGGAGGCTGCAACGGCCTGCGCCCCAATGATTCCTTCAGGATGATTATGGGTTACTTCGGCTGATATCTGTGCAAGCTGAAGGGCCTCATCGAACGATTTGGCATAATAGCCACAAGGACTTACTCGCATGGCAGAACCGTTGCCGAACGAGTTGTATGGTTCCGTCAAATGGTTCCTAAGCCACTTTCCGAACATACCACCATAACCTCTGTGCGGATAATCCTCGCCATAGCGATGCATGACCTTCACCAATCCTTCGTGCGTGTGTTTCGGATCGTCCATCAGCCACTCGGCAACGGCACAGGTCATTACCGTGTCGTCGGTAAATGTCGACCGTGGAGAGAACAACTTGAAATTCCAATCCTTTGTCTTGTGAAACTCGTAGGCTGAGCCAATGATGTCGCCACAGACAGCTCCGATAATTCCTTTGTTTTGCATTCTGTTCTTTTAATAGTTTATTAAAGGCTATCTATTTTTAATATAATGGCCATGGTTGCTATTTGCAATAGTTTTGTGCTATTTTAACTATATTTTAACACTTCCTATGCAGCCAGGGGCAGATTCTTAAAATCCGCCCCGTCTCGCATCTCCATTATTTTCATCAATACTTTCCTCTTCTTACTCTTCACACTATTACCATTCTTATATCCAACTCTCTTCGCAATCTCCTCCATTCTACATCCATCAATATAATAACTCTCCAATATCATTCTATCCACTTCCTTCAACTTACTCCATATTTTCTCCAACTTCTCATACCTCTCATCTTCATTCCCTCTCTCATCCATCACATCAAACATCTCCTTCATTCCTTTCTCATCATCCTTTCTCACTTCATAACCTCTTTCCATTATCCTATCCAAACTCTCAATATCTTCATTCACCTTTCTCAAATAATGCATCCCAATATTTCTACAAATCATCTTCAAATAACCAACCACACTTTTTTCTATCAAATTAAACTCCTTATCATTCATTTTTTCCCACAACACCAAACATCCATCATCATAAATCTCCTCCAAATCTTCATATCTCAATCTCTTAAATTTTTTTTATTGCTGTCCGCTAAAAGTGAAATGCGCAAAAATTATCTTCCGCAATGCCTTTAAATAGGCGTTGCGGTTTTATTTTCAGAAAAGTAAGCC
>CACYRB010000033.1 GCA_902776685.1 uncultured Prevotellaceae bacterium | reverse complement strand
ACGCAAACACCTCGAGTTCCTGCCCACAGCACCCTGTCTCGTCGCCTTCCGCCTGAAAGACCATGCCGGTGGCGATGCGTGGAACGACATCATCGTTGTGCTCAACGCCAACCGCGAAGCCCGTCAGGTCGACATCCCCGAAGGACAATGGACCGTAGTCTGCTCCGACGGAGTCATCAACGCGGAAGGCTTCGGCACCCTCCCCGGAGGAACCGTCAACGTCGACCCCCAGTCGGCCCTCATCCTACACAACTGATAGTGGCGTATAACCACAAATCTTGCAGATAACGCGGATTAGAATATCCCTCGAATCTTGCTTTCGGTGGAATTATGTTTGTAAAATTATTTATTTTACATAATTTTATTTGCATAATTCCACCGAAAGTTTTATCTTTGCATCGAAATCATTAAAAAATAAGGAGGCGAGCCATGCAACTCAATCCATTTATCATAGCAGGAAAGATACCTTCCGAATACTTTTGCGATAGGGAGGAAGAGTCGAGACAACTCATTACAAACATCAAAAATCAGACTAACACCGTACTGATTTCCCCCCGGCGTGTAGGGAAAACTGGTCTTGTGAATTTTTGTTTTGAGAAACCGGAGGTAGCCGAAGAATACATTACCATAGCCATTGACATCCTCCATACCACTACTTTGAAAGAGTTTATTCTTGAGCTTGGCAATGCCGTCTATCGCTGTGTGGCCAAGCGGAGCGATCGGATGATGAAACTTTTTGCGACCACTTTGCGCTCCCTCAGTGCGGCCTTTGGTTATGACCCGGTTTTCAATACGCACACATTCGATATAAAACTTGGCGACATCACTGTGCCTCAATACACGTTGGAAGAGATCTTTCGCTATATAGAGGGTGCGGAGAAGCGTTGTGTTATTGTTATTGACGAGTTCCAACAGATTACGAACTATCCGGAAAAGAATGTGGAAGCCTTGCTGCGGTCACACATTCAGAGAATGACAAATGCTAACTTCATCTTTGCCGGTAGCCAACGCCATATCATGGGAGAAATGTTCCAGTCGTCCAGTCGTCCATTTTACATGAGTACCACCTTGTTGTCGCTGGCTCCGATTCAGTTGGAGGTGTATGTTGATTTCGTAAAGAGACATTTCCGTGCGGCGAGAAAAGATATCGATGCTGTGGCGATAGCGCAAGTCTATGAAGTTTTTGACGGTGTAACCTTCTATCTTCAGCGCATCATGCACGATGCTTTTGCTGTTACTTCTGTGGGAACAACATGTAGTCAGGAACAGGTGGCCGATCTTACAGAGCGGTTGATTATAGAAAACAGTTCGCGTCTACGTGAGCAGTTGGCCTTTATCTCCGAACAGCAGAAAGAATTGCTCTATGCCATCAGCGACGAGGGCGTGGCAGAGCGCTTGACCTCCTCTGAATTCATCAAGCGCCATCGTTTAAAATCAGCCAGTGCTGTACAGTCGGCCATGAAAAAACTGTTAGAGTACGACATCATTACAGAGCAGGAACGTCGCTATACCATTGCCGACCCCCTTCTCCGCCTCTGGCTCAGAAGAGCAAAAAACTGAAACTTTTAGGGATATAATTGAATTTGTCTATTCTATTTTAAAGCTGATTCGAGTAATTCGTGGTACCCGTTTTTCAACTTTACCTTAGAATCCTGCCCAGGTTTGGCGCCAGAAGTGGCGGGCCATTTCGTCCCAGCGTTGTATGGTGGCGCCGAAGAAGTCGGCGGTATAGCCGTTGAGCAGGGTCTGTGCTTTCTCTGGGTCGGTGGGGTTGAGGTCTTGCCATGCCTGACAGATGAACGGCAGTTCGCGTTGTCCTTTCTCCATGAAGTAGTCGCGTAGGGGTTCCAGCGTGTTGCGGAAGGTTCCCCAGCGCACGGTGGCCAGCCGGTTGGCCTTGCGGTAGTGCCACAGGGCGGCATCGTCGCGATCGGTGTGCTGTCCGCATACCTGCAGCATGCGGGGCAGTTCGGTTGTGCCGCTGAAGATGGGGAAGCGCGGGCTCTGCCCCGGATTGTCGAGCGCCACCCACGCCACGCCGCCCACCTCGTCGGGCAGCCACGAGCGCAGCTGTATCACGGTGCTGTAGGCGCACCAGGGCACGCTGACGGTGCGAATGTTCTTCATCACGGAGTCGCCCATGGCATAGTACACCCCGATTTCGTCGGGGCGCATCCACGGGTTGGCTACGGGCGAGACGATGCTGTCGGGCTGGTTCTCCACCAGGTTGCCGTCCTTGTCTTTGCGTTTCGGGTTAGGAATCAGCAGTCGGCCGCTCAGGTTTTTGTCGGTTCCCTCGTAGTAGGATGCGAGCAGACGTGCCACGCGCTCCACGCTGACCAGCGAGTCGGGCTTCACGCTGAGCGGCAGGTTCGTCACGGTGTCGGAGAGGCACAGCGACGGGGCGAGGGCGTTCATGATGAAATGCTCGCGCACGCTGTAGTTTTTCTTCTCGTTGAAATAGTTTCCGCCGCTGAAGGTCTGCCAGAACGAGAACTCGCTCTTTCCGTCCCACAGCTTCAGCCGTTTGGCCACGTCGAAGAGGTTGTCGGAGTACATGTAATTCTCTTTGTCGGCGGTGTCGATGGTGTTGATGCGCGAGACGTTGGCCGACACGGCGATGTGCTCGTCGGGGATGCGCACGGCAGCCCACACGCCGCCAATCTTCTTCGGTCCTTCGCCGAAGATTTCAAAAATCCACACCTCGTTCTTGTCGGCAATGGTCAGACACTCGCCCGAGTCGCCGTAGCCGTATCGCTTCACCAGTTCGCCCATGAGCGTGATGGCCTCGCGAGCCGTTGAGCAGCGTTCGAGAGCTATGCGTTGCAGCTCCTCAATCATGAACATGCCGTCCTTGTTTCGCAGTTCCTTGCGTCCGGTGATGGTGGTCTCGCCCATTGCCAGCTGCTTCTCGTTCAGGCAGGGGTAGGCCGTGTCGAGGTAGCGGTAGGTGTGTGCCACCTGCGCGATGCTGCCGCGCCGATACATCTTCGTGCTGTCCTGAGCCGACTGCGTGTGCATGCGGCCGTCGTAGATGCCCGTCACGCTGCCCTGTTTATGGTCGCGAGCCGGCACCATCTGCATCCATGTGCGATACCATGAGTCGCAGGTGTGCGAGGTCATCACCGAGCCGTCGGTCGAGGCCAGCCGCCCCACCATGATGCTGGTGCACGACAGCGGCGAGCGGCCGTCGGCGGCAAATTCAGTGTCTTGAGCCGATACGTTCAGGGGCGTCAGCAACGAAAGCATTACAGCGATAGAGAGAAACAGTTTTTTCATAACAAAGCACGATTTAGATGGAAATTCGGAATGCAAAGTTAGGCATAATATTTCAGACTACCAAAACGGCGGTCGAAAATAGTCGTGTGTCGACTTGCGTGCCGGATGTCATACGGAAATGTTAAAACCGGTCAGTTTTCAGTCAGAATTTTAACGCGCGTGTTGCGAGAAAATCACTCCGGTGGACAGTCGTTCCACTGACAACGAAATAACGTCTTACAAAAGGCGTTTTGTAATCCTTTGTCAGTCAATGTGTTAAATCGCTCATTGCTTTTCACTTATCACTCTTCACTTCCGAAAGATATATGTTTCACCTTGCGAAAGCTAAGCTTTCGGGTGGTGAAAGCTTAGCTTTCGCAAGCCAAAAGACCGTCTTTTGCAACCCGAAACATATATGTTTGGGAATGGAAAGGGGAGTGAAGGGGGAGTAAAAGGGACGATAGAGCCCCCTAACCCCTTAATTTAAGGGTCTAAAAGAAGTGTTAAAACGGTCAAACGGTTTTAACATTTTCTTCTCCGAACGATATATCTTTCACATTGGTCGTTAAGGATTTTTAAGATATTGTTGGCTGACAGCGAATAAAAAACCATTCCCTGCATCAGCCACGATGCAGGGAATGGTTTTGGGTATTGAGCGTGTTGAAACAGCGTGTTTAGAAGACCTCGAGTTCGTAGATGCGGGTGGCATCGTGGCCCGGGTTCTGGGTGGGACCTACGACATAGAGTCGCACGTAGCGGGCTGCGTCGGGCGAGAACTCGCGGCTGACTTCGTCGTTGCGGTTGCCGTCGAGCATGTCGACGGTCTTCCATTCTTCGGTCAGGCTGTTGCGCACCTGCAGCAGACATGTGCGGGTGATGTAGGAGGCGTCTTCCTGTCCGGCGTTGACGATGTGCCAGCCGGTGAGCGTCTGCTCGCTGCCGAGGTCGAAGACCACGAAGTTGGGCGCATCGGTAATGTCGCACCACTTCGTCTCCAGGTTGCCGTCGAACAGGTTGTCGGCCTTCTCGCGCTCGTTACATTCGCCCGAGACGGCGAGGATGGTGGCTTGCTTCAGCAGGTTCACCTTGTTCTCATTCCCGCTCTCGTTCCCATTGTCGTTAACGTTGTTGGTGCGGAAGAGCGGGCCTGCGGGCTTGATGCGCTCGGGCTCGCTGACTGCCGTAGCGGCAAAGACGACGATGTTCTCGTCGTTGGGTAGCACCACCTGCGTGGCTCCCTTCGGCACGTCGAGGGCGAGCTTGAACATGTAGGTGTATTCGTAGTATTCGTCGCCTGCCGAGGAGTGGCGATGTGTGCCTACGTAGGCCACGTCGGCGGGTTTCACGAAGCCCTTGGTCTGACCTGTGTGACCCCACTGGCCGTAGAAACCGCTGTAGTCGGGCACGTTGACCTCCTGCTGCGACTTGCCGACGGTGAACGTGGCTTTGCGGTCGCCGCGTGCCGAGGCTGCAAGCAGGTAGACCTTGTTGTATTGGCGGTCGGCAGGCAGCTGCACGGTGTCGCCCTTGCAGGCCAGTCCGTTCTCGCCGTCTTTGTCGCCCAGGGTGAAGCCGATGCCGTCGACAGTCAGCCCGTCGTCGGGCAGCAACTCGGCAGCATAGCTGTAGCCGCCCGAGAAGTTGGCGCCACGGCGGAACTCATTGGTGGAGAAGCAACGCAGGTTGTAGGGGAGAGGGAGAGAAGTGGAGAGTTGAGAGTTGAGAGTTGAGGGTTGGGGGGTGAGCGTCACCTTGTAGGCGCGGACGCCGAAGGGCTGCACATCGACGCTGAGCTGGTTGCCGGCAAACGTGGCGGGACCAATCTCTTTCTCTGTGCCGTCGGCCTCTACAGCCTTGACGATGGTGCCGGCAAAGGTCAGCCGGGCCTGCTGTGCGGAACGGCCGGTGTTCTCGTAGATGCGGATGAAATATTCGTTGCCCACCTCGGTCTTCTTCAGTGAGCGCACGATGATGTTGTCGTTGTCGGAGGAGACGAACGAGAACTCGGAACCGAGGTCGCCCTTGTGTTTCGGGCTCAGGAACGCGCGGACGGGATTGTTCAGCACGGTCGACTCCTGCACGGCTTTCGACTTGTTGAGCGGTCCCTGGTGACCGACGAGGCTGAACGTGAACTCGTGGTGGCCGAAGTCCTGACGGTCTTGATAGGTGTAGCCCTTGTCGGGTTTCGGCGAGTAGAGCAGCGACAGGCGCAGCGTGTTGTCGTCGGGCTTGTCCCAGCCGTACTTCGAGTCGTTCATGATGGTCACACCGTAGGAGCCGTCGCGGTCGGTGAGGTCGGTCCACTCGTGGGCATACACCTCGAAGGCGTTGTCGCGGTTGTTGCCGCGCTCCACGCTGCCCAGACCAATGTCATAGGTGGCTTTCTCGTTGCCGATGCTGAACGGGAAGTTCATCTTGAGCAGGGCGTTGAGCGACTGCCAGTCGACCACGTTGTGGAAGTCGATGCGGTCGGCCTGTGCACCTTCGTAGAGACTGATGCACTGTGTGAGGGTGGACTCGCCGTAGCGTTTCGACACGCGGATGGTCTGACGCACCGGACCGCGCTCAATGCACTCCACCTTGACGTCGTCGACTACGGGCACGGGCTCGCGGTCGATGGTCTCCTTGAGGATTTCCCATGCGGGCCAGGCGTATGACTTGCATTCGTCGAAGACCACGAGACCGAGTGTCTTGCCCGAGGCCACAAGCTCTTTGCCGGCACGCTTGTCGACGAGCGACGAGATGTTGCCCTGTGCATCGACCGTGAGACGATAGACGGAGTTTTCGAGACTTGTAGCAGAGCCGACAGACGAGGTGGCGGATTTTTTCCCTGTCGTCACACTATACACGGCTGCACCGGTGGCAGGCACGTGGGCTTCGAAGATGAGGTGGCGCTGGCCTTGTGCGTCGGTCACCACCTGCGAGGCTACGGTCTTGCCCTTGCTGTCTTTAACCGTGTAAGAAGAGGGATGAGTGTTGAGAGTTACCTGTGCAACTGCTTTCACGGGGAAGGCTTGTGTGTTGTAGAGCACGATGGGTGTGCCGCCGACGTTGGTGTTCATGCGACTGGCAATGTCGTTGACCGAGGTGGTGAGCACGTTGGAGAAACGGTTGAGCGCAATGAGCTCGTCGTTCCATGAGAATTCGTAGGCGCGGGGGATGCAGGTGCCGGGCAGGTCGTCGTGGAACTGGTGCCAGATGACCTGTCGCCAGGTCTCTGTCATCTGTCGCTTCGGGTAGGCTGTGCCGCCGAGCCACTCGGCGGTGACAGCTGCACGCTCGGCAGCATCGCCCAGATGTTCGTTCTGTCGGTTATAGAGCTTCATGGCAGCCTGCGAGGTGTAGCAGCCGTTGCCATGGACGTCCATCAGCATCTCGCCTTCAGCCTCGGGCAGCTCGGGATGTTGCTCGTAGGGCAGGAAGTCTTTGTAGAGTTGGTCGCTCGTGGCGCTGATAATCTCGACGGGACCTTCGCCCTTGATGCCTTTCTCAAGTGCACGCACCGAGGGGATGTCGGGCGAGCCGCCGGTGTCGCCGGTGCCGTAGTAGCGATAGACTATGCCGAGGGGACTCTCGCCAATCTCGCGCTGCAGGCGGCCGTTGGTCGATAGGTCGTGCTCCTTGTAGCTCTGGCCGTAAGCAAAGCCGTGGGTCATCATGACCTTCGAGCCGTCGATGCCCTTCCACAGACCAATGGTAAAGGGATATTTCTTTCCGCCTTCATAGAACGGATTGGTGCGCCAGCCCAGCTTCTGACTTGAGAAGCCGATGAGTCCGCAATGGCGCATCATGGTCGGCATGTTGCCCGGGAAACCGAAACAGTCGGGCAGGAAGATGTCGGTACCCTCGAGGCCGAACTCTTCGCGGTAGAAGGTCTGGCCGAGCAGCACGTTGCGCATCCACGATTCCGACGAGCAGATGACGGTCTCGTTGGCATCCCACGACGACCCTGCCAGATGCCAGCGGCCGTTGAGGATGTATTTCTTCACTTTCTCAAACTCCAGCGGATAGTACTCCTTCATCCAGAAATACTTTACTGCTCCCTCGAAGTTGAACTGATAGTTGGGATAGGTGTCGAGCAGATGGATGTTCTGCCGCATGGTCTTGGGCAGATACTCGCGCAGCGAGGTCTGAATGTCCCAGTTCCACTGTGTGTCGAAGTGTGCATCGGCCACCATGTAGGCCTTTTTCTTCTGCGATGCCTCTTGGCCTTGAACCTGAAAACTCATACCGGCAACCAAAAGAAACAAAATAATTTTTTTCATCATTGCTTTTGTTGATATTTTATATGTGTGTAATAAATTTTCGGGTTACAAAGTTACGAAATAATGTGTAAAACACAAAACGAAACCCCGATAAATTACTTTACCATCTGTTTTTTTGTAATTATTTTTTCTCATGTGAAAAGCAAATACATTTTTTTCTGCAAATTCTTATGTCTTAATTCTTAATTCTTAATTTAAAGTCGTAACTTTGCAGTCGGATAATAATAACACCACATATCTTTAATATAATAAGGTAAAGCGCATGATACTGTTTTTCAAGACTCCGCAGGAGACTGTTATTGCAACCGAGTTCGACCATCAGCCCAGTAAACAGGAAGTAGAAACTCTGGCATGGCTCTATGGCGAAGCCGTGCCCGTAGAGGCAACAACGGTGGAGGGACACTTTGTGGGTCCGCGCCGCGAAATGATAACACCCTGGAGCACAAATGCCGTTGAGATTACCCAGAACATGAGCCTCAGCGGCATTTCTCGTATAGAAGAGTTTGTGCCGTTCAGCGAAGACTTCGACCCGATGTTGCAACGCGAATACAACGTCCTCGACCAAAACGTCTTCACCGTCAACCACGACCCCGAACCCATTAAGTATGTCGACGACCTCGAAGCCTACAACGAGCAGGAAGGTCTGGCGCTCTCGAAGGAGGAGATGGCTTATCTGCACGAGATAGAAAAGCAAAACGGCCGCCCGCTGACCGACTCGGAGATTTTCGGCTTTGCCCAAATCAACTCGGAGCACTGTCGACACAAAATCTTCGGTGGCACCTTCGTCATCGACGGCGAAGAGCGCGAGATGAGTTTGTTTGCCATGATCAAGCGCACCACACAGGAAAATCCCAATCGTATTCTCTCGGCCTATAAAGATAATGTGGCTTTTGCACAGGGACCCGTCGTCGAGCAGTTTGCACCGAAAGACCAGACGCGCCCCGACTACTTCGAGGTGACCGACATCGAAAGTGTCATCTCGCTGAAAGCCGAAACGCATAACTTCCCCACCACCGTCGAGCCGTTCAACGGTGCGGCAACGGGCACGGGTGGCGAGATTCGCGACCGCATGGGTGGCGGCACAGGATCGTGGCCCATCGCGGGTACGGCTGTCTACATGACAAGCTACACCGACAGCAAGAACCCGCGCCAGTGGCTCTATCAGTCGCCTGAACAGATTCTCATCAAGGCCTCCAACGGTGCCAGCGACTTTGGCAACAAGTTCGGACAGCCGCTCATCTGCGGTTCCGTCCTCACCTTCGAGCATCAGGAGACCACCGGCGAACCTCTCTATGCCTACGACAAGGTCATCATGCTGGCAGGCGGTGTGGGCTACGGCAAGAAGCGCGACGCCCTGAAGAAAGAGCCGCAACCAGGCAACAAGGTTGTTGTCGTTGGTGGCGACAACTATCGTATCGGACTCGGAGGCGGAAGCGTTTCGTCGGTCGATACCGGCCGCTATTCTAACGGCATCGAGCTCAACGCCATCCAGCGTGCCAACCCCGAAATGCAGAAACGTGCCTACAACCTTGTCCGCGCATTGGTCGAGTCTGACGACAATCCCGTCGTATCTATCCACGACCACGGTTCGGCTGGCCACCTCAACTGCCTGTCCGAACTGGTTGAGGACTGCGGCGGAAAAATAGAGATGGACAAACTACCCATTGGCGACAAGACGCTCTCGGCCAAGGAAATCATTGCCAACGAGAGTCAGGAGCGCATGGGGCTGCTCATCGATGAGAAGCACCTCGATCAGGTGAAGGCCATTGCCGAGCGCGAACGTGCTCCGCTCTATGTGGTCGGCGAGACTACCGGCGATGCCCATTTCTCTTTCCAGCAGGCCGACGGCGTAAAACCGTTCGACCTCGATGTGGCCCAGATGTTTGGCCACTCGCCCAAGACCATCATGCGCGACGAGACCGTCGCACACAACTATGCACCAGTAGATTATTCCGGAAACACCGGAAAATCTGGAAAATCTGGAGTATCCGGAACCTCCGGAACTTCCAAACTCACGACCTATCTCGAGGGTGTCCTCTCGTTGGAGGCTGTTGCCTGCAAGGACTGGCTCATCAACAAGGTTGACCGCTCTGTCAGCGGAAAGATTGCCCGTCAGCAGTGTCAGGGACAGCTGCAGCTGCCGCTCTCCGACTGTGGCGTGGTGGCACTCGACTATCGCGGCCGGAAGGGCATCGCCACATCGCTTGGCCATGCACCGCAGGCTGGACTGGCCTCGCCCGAGGCGGGCAGTGTGCTTTCCGTGGCCGAGGCGCTCACCAACATCGTCTGGGCACCCATGGCCGAAGGACTCGACTCCATCAGTCTCAGTGCCAACTGGATGTGGCCCTGCCGTTCGCAGAAAGGTGAGGACGCACGTCTCTACGCTGCCGTGAAGGCTCTCAGCGACTTCTGCTGCGACCTGCACATTAACGTGCCGACAGGAAAAGACTCGCTCTCCATGACGCAGCAGTACCCCGACGGACAGAAGGTCATTGCACCGGGAACGGTCATCGTCAGTGCCGGAGGCGAGGTGAGCGACATTCGGAAGGTTGTCTCGCCCGTCGTGGTCAACGACAAGCACGCATCGCTCTACTACATCGACTTTTCGTTCGATGAATTGCGACTCGGCGGCTCTGCCTTCGCACAGAGTCTTGGCTACGTGGATAGCGACGTGCCTACGGTGAAGGATGCCGAATATTTTGCCGACTGTTTCAACGCCGTGCAGGAGCTCATCCGTCGCGGATGGGTCATGGCCGGACACGACATCTCGGCGGGCGGACTCATCACCTGTCTGCTCGAAATGACATTCGCCAACACCGAAGGCGGTCTGAACATCAACCTGCACGACCTGCAGGGCGACGACATCGTGAAGATGCTCTTCGCCGAGAATCCCGGTGTCGTGATTCAGGTCAGCGATGCTCACAAGAACGATTTGCGCGAATTGCTCGAAGACCTTGGCGTGGGCTTTGCCAAAATCGGCTACACCACACCCGAACGCGCCCTGGTCATTAGGAAAGACGATTTCGAACAAGCCTTCGACATCGACTCGCTGTGCGACATCTGGTATCGTAAGAGCTACCTGCTCGACCGTCGGCAGAGCATGAACGGTTGTGCCGAAGCCCGTTTCGAGAACTATAAGAAACAACCCGTTGAAATCACCATCCCCAAGCATTTCACCGGTCGGCTCTCGCAGTTCGGTCTCTCTCCCCGCCATGCCAATGGTAACTCTCAACGTCCCGTCGCTGCCATCATCCGCGAGAAGGGCACCAATGGCGAACGTGAGATGGCCTACTCGCTCTATCTGGCTGGCTTCGACGTGAAGGATGTCATGATGACCGACCTCATCACTGGTCGCGAGACGCTCGACGAGGTGCAGATGATTGTCTTCTGCGGTGGATTCTCCAACAGCGACGTGCTCGGTTCGGCCAAGGGGTGGGCAGGAGCCTTCCTCTATAATCCCAAGGCCAAGGAAGCCCTCGAACGCTTCTATGCGCGTGAAGACACTCTCTCGCTCGGCATCTGCAACGGCTGCCAGCTGATGGTGGAGCTGGGACTGGTCGGCGCGAACGGGAACGATAACGCTGATACTGTCCGTATGTTACACAACGACAGCCGCAAGTTTGAGAGTGCTTTCCTCGCCTTGCAGATTCCCGAGAACGACAGTGTGATGTTCGGCTCACTCGGCGGACAGAAGCTCGGCCTGTGGGTGGCTCACGGAGAAGGAAAGTTCCATCTGCCGAAGCCCGAAAGCGAGTATAACGTCATTGCCAAGTACAACTATCCCGACTACCCGGCCAATCCCAACGGCTCCGACTATAACGTTGCCGGCATCTGCTCGGCCGATGGTCGCCATCTGGCGATGATGCCCCACCTTGAGCGTGCCATCTTTCCCTGGCAGTGCGCATGGTATCCGGCCGACCGCCGCCAAGACGAAATCACCCCGTGGATGGAAGCCTTCGTCAATGCCCGCAAATGGTGTGAGAAGCATAAAATTGATTCTTAGTTTTGTAGGGACGCGGCGGTCGGCTACGGGGGGCTTGGAAGGCCGCGTTATCAGTTTTTAGTTTTCAACCGTTCAACATTTCAACCGTTCAACATTTCAACCTTTCAACTTTTCAACTTTCCAAATGATATTTGAACTGTTCAAGACTTTTTTCCGCATCGGACTGTTCACGCTGGGTGGCGGCTATGCCATGATTCCGATGATTGAGGCCGAGGTGGTCGACAAGCACAAATGGATAGGCAAGGACGAGTTTCTCGACCTCATAGCCATTGCGCAGAGCTGTCCGGGTGTGTTTGCCGTGAACATGAGCACGTTCATCGGCTATAAGCTGCGCAAGGTGCCGGGTGCCATCTTCACGACACTCGGCACGGCCTTGCCGTCGTTCATCATCATCCTGGTCGTAGCCATGTTCTTCAAGCAGATAGAGCACATCGCGTGGGTGCAGGCCATGTTCCGTGGCATCCGCCCCGCCGTCGTGGCACTCATTGCCGTGCCCACCTTCACGCTGGCTAAGCAGGCAGGCATCACGCTTGTCAACTGCTGGATTCCCATTGGCTCCGCCCTGCTCATCTGGCTGATGGGTGTCAATCCCATCTATATCATCCTTGCAGCCGGACTCGGCGGCTATCTCTATGGTCTGTTCATCGACAATTCGTAATCAACCGTTCAACATTTCACCCTTTCAACATTTCACCCTTTCAACATTTCACCCTTTCAACATTTCACCCTTTCACCCTTTCACCCTTTCACCATTTCAAATGATATTTCTCGAACTATTCTATACATTTTTCATTATTGGCCTGTTTGGTTTTGGCGGAGGTTACGGCATGCTCTCGCTCATTCAGACCGAGACCGTCGTGAACCATGCCTGGCTGTCGAGTGCCGAGTTCACCAACATCGTTGCTGTCTCGCAGATGACACCCGGACCCATCGGCATCAACTCGGCCACCTACTGCGGCTACACCGCCGTGCATAATGCCGGCTTCGGCAACGCGATGGCCATCCTCGGAAGTGCCACAGCCACGTTCGCCCTCATCCTGCCGTCGCTCATCCTGATGATTCTCATCAGCCGACTCTTCATGAAGTACATGCACACGGCTGTTGTCGAGAGCATCTTCAGCGGATTGCGCCCGGCGGTGGTCGGACTGTTGGCTGCTGCGACCCTGCTGCTCATGACGGCCGAGAACTTCTCAACCCCGAAAGAGAACCTCTGGCAGTTCAGCATCAGCATCGCACTCTTTGTGGCCACCTTCGTCGGCACCCGATATCTGAAAATCAATCCCATCCGTATGATTTGCTGGGCAGCCTTCGCTGGCCTCATGCTGCTGTATTAAGGTTGAAAGGTTGAAAGGTTGAAAGGTTGAACAAGCGCAATGAGGCATGTTCAACCTTTCAACCTTTCAACTTTTCAACTTTTCAACCTTTCAACCTTTCCCCATTTTCACTTTTTATCTATGGTGTCGAGGGCTTGGCGGAGGTCGTCGAGCAGGTCGTCGACATCTTCAATGCCCACTGAGAGGCGAATCAGGTCGGGTGCTACGCCGGCCTCGCGCAGTTGTTCGTCGGACAGCTGACGATGGGTGTGGCTGGCGGGATGCAGCACACAGGTGCGGGCGTCGGCCACATGGGTGACGATGGCGATGAGGCGCAGCGAGTCCATGAACGTGACAGCCGTCTGGCGGTCGCCCTTCAGTCCGAAGGCCATCACGCCGCACGAGCCGTCGGGCAGGTACTTCGCTGCCAGGTCGTGGTTGTCGTCGCCGGGCAGTCCGCTGTAGCGAACCCATGCCACGCGCTCGTCCTGTTGCAGGAACTCGGCAATGCGCTGGGCGTTCTCGCAATGGCGTGCCATACGCAGGTGCAGCGTCTCCAGTCCCAGGTTCAGTAGAAAGGCGTTTTGCGGCGAGGGGATAGAGCCGAGGTCGCGCATGAGCTGAGCCACGAGCTTGGTGGTGTAGGCCATCTTTCCGAATGCCTTGGTGTAGGTCAGTCCGTGATACGACTCGTCGGGTGTGCACAGTCCGGGGAACTTCTCGGCATGAGCGTCCCAGTCGAAGTTGCCGCTGTCGACCACGCAGCCGCCCACCTGAGTGGCGTGACCGTCCATGTATTTCGTGGTAGAGTGCGTCACGATGTCGGCACCCCACTCAAACGGCCTACAATTGATGGGAGTCGGAAAGGTGTTGTCTACAATCAGGGGCACACCGTGGCGGTGGGCTATGCGTGCAAACTTCTCGATGTCGAGCACACGGCAGCCCGGGTTCGAGATGGTCTCGCCGAAGAGCGCCTTCGTGTTCGGACGGAAGGCACGGTCGATTTCCTCCTCCGAGGCCTCCTGACTGACAAACGTGCACTCGATGCCGAGCTTCTTCAGCGTGACGCCGAAGAGGTTGTAGGTGCCGCCGTAGATCTCGTTCGAGGTGACGATGTGGTCGCCCGCCTCACAGATGTTGAACACGGCATAGAAGTTGGCTGCCTGTCCTCTCGACGTGAGCACAGCGCCCACACCGCCTTCCAGGGCAGCAATCTTGCGGGCAACGGCATCGTTGGTCGGGTTCTGCAACCGCGTATAGAAATAGCCCTCCTTCTTCAAGTCGAACAAGTCGGCCATTTCTTCGGTGTTGTCATACTTGAATGTCGTACTCTGATAGATGGGCAGCACGCGCGGCTCCCCGTTCTTCGGCTCCCAGCCTGCCTGCACGCAGAGGGTAGCGCTCTTAAATTTCTTAACCATAAATACAAATTATATTCGACAGTCTGCAAAATTACAACAATTCTTTCAAATAAGGAAAAGAAGTGGCAAATAAAGAAAAGAAGTAGTGATTTTCGTCCTCAGTTATCGTTCATTCTCTAATTTATGTACTATTTTGTCGGAAAAAATCTGTTCTTATGTTCTTATGTCTTTTCTGTCTTTCTGTCGAAAAACATGTATCTTTGTCTCTATGTCGTAAAAATATCTGTTTTTATGTTATTATGTCTCTTTGTCTCTATGTCGTAAAAATATCTGTTTTTATGTTATTATGTCTTTGTCTCTATGTCGGAAAAAATCTGTTCTTATGTTAATATGTCCCTTTAATGTTAATTTGTCTTAAATCCAAGCCGGAAATGTTAACGGATTTTGTTGAGAAAAATCTTCGTTTTAGAGAAAAAGCAGGGTGTTTTTTGGTAAAAATTGAGTTCGTTTTCAAAAAAGGATATGTTTTTTTGCCATAAAGGATACCTTTATCAGTCATAAAGCATACCTTTATTGAGCAAAAAAGGTACCTTTTTCGGGTAAAAATCTGCCAGTTGCTTACGTTTACTGCCCGTTCTTGCCGGTTAGAAATTGCACACTCACCCCTTGAAAGACCCCCAACCCCCTAATTTAGGGGGCTATGGCATTGCACACGCATACGTGAAAAATTTGCGGGCACGAGACTGCTCGCTCAAAAAAATACCCGTTTTCGTGTTAAAAGAAAACAGGCATTTGTTAAAAAGTGCTTATTTCTTTTTGCCGTCTGCAAGTCGGGCAGTATTCTGACGTATTATATCCATCGGTATTAATGGCATAACGCTTTTAGCTAAAGGTGTACCTTTTAAGTTCTTTACCAACATTCCTCGAAGCGCACCTATCACGATATTGATAAATGTGTCAATAAGAAGTGGTTCTGTTGTTTTAAATCCACCTTCTTTAATTTGAATAATTTTATCAAAGGGTTCTATTTTGAATACCGCATATATACTTTCTTTGGCAATAACCTCATTAGAATTACCGGGGGTTATTTCAGCTGTCATGGCTAACGAGATTTCGCTATTGTTTGCATTGGGAACTAAGTTATGCATAAATTGATATGTGACGGTATCTAAATTAATTCCATCATAATTGAAATCAGGACTATAGCTAAAGCCTGATTCTTCCATAGATTCTATCTTATAGCGTATTTCCATAACTTAAGCGCAATTTACATTATACTTAGATCCTCCATTATTTGTACGAGTATTCCATGTTCCGGATAAACTCACAGTAGACACCTTTTGTGAATTTGCAGACACCTTTTGTGATATTTCTGTTCCAGCATTTATGACTGTCATTAAAGAAACATCAAGAATTCTTATGCCAAGAGCATCCTCTATATCTACAAGGGTGTCGGTGGTAAAGTTCCTATCTCCAGACAGCCATTCGGAAATAACTGTCGGGGATTTTTTCATAAGATGTGCGAACTGAGTTTGATTGTAACCACATCTTTTCATGGCCTCCTCTATCTTTGCGGCCAGCATCATACGTTTGCGAATTTTCGCAAGTTCCTTTTCGTTAATGTTGGCAAGGAGTTCTCCTAAAACTCCTGTGGCTTCTTTTACTTTTACTTTCATATTTAAAAAACGTCTAAAGTTCCATCCTCATTTACTTTTAACTCTTTTGCGACTATCATTGTGTAAATCTCTTTAGCAATCGCTTTCATCTGCTGAGCTTTTGCGTTTAGAGGCGGATAGTCTTCATAAGCAGCAATTTCGGGTGGTTTATACCCGCCAGACCCTAAAAGGATAACCGCATCATGAAAATATATGCCATACAATCTGAGATGTCCCGTACCACGCAAAGCTACCATTCCATCAGCCCATGCCCCCTCTCCTTCTTTAAAATAACTTTTGCGGCATCCCGTATCCTGCGCCATAGTGTGTATTTTATACAGGATTTTGTTTAGATCCTTTATGTATTTCACATTCTCATTAAAGAATTGTTCAAGTAGAGTTTTGTCTTCACCATCGAGAATAACAGAATAAATACGAGCTTTTGCTCCTGTCAGACTCTTAACTTCTTTTATCTCGAATTTCATATGATTTCTACTTTAATTCGCTTGCAAAAGTAAATTATTTTTTGGATATAACCAAATTTTTTCTCGGAAATAATGCAGAGGCGAATCAAAACTCCATAGAATCTCGTCTTTCTGTCCTTATGTCATTTTGTCGAAAATAATATGTCTATGCCCTTCTGTCTCATGGCTCGCCCAGGGCTTCTACGATGAGCATGGTCTGTGCAGGAGTGAACATGCGTTGTCGAGCCGAATACCCCGTCTCTTTAAGCCTTTCCGTCAGACCCGGATAACGGGCAATCCACAGCCGGAGCCGTCGCCATGCCGTCTCTGCTGCCACGTCAGGTGAATACATCTGTCCAAGTTCAGTGCGCCCATAGGCGCGAACGTTAAAAGTTGTGTTTTCCATTTTCATTTTCGTTAGTTATTAAAATATATTCATCAGTTTATTAAATCTGTTCATCTCTTCTTCTGTTGCAGAATCATGTCATTTTGTTAATACGTCTCTGCCTTCCCATTCTTCCAGTCATTTTGTCTAAAATCCCTGCAAAGATACAAAATCTTACAGCCGTTTGCAAGTTTTATGGGGGGAGAAATGTGTATAGTATGTGCGAACATAATGAGTAACAATCGGTTATAAAAAACAAAAATACAGCGAAAAAGAGTCTTAACCGCCGCTAACCGCCAACCGCCCTTGCACGATGTTGTACCTTTGCAAACGCCATCCGGGACCGACTTGGGAGCGCGCACCACGACACCTGTTCCGGACGGGCAGCAACAATATTTATTAATCTTAATAATTTAAAGAAAATGAGATTCAAACTGTATCAGGACCAGAGGACAGCCTCTGCCTACAAGGGCAAATGGTATGCCCGTGCACTGCACGAAGCCATGACATTCGAAGAGTTCATCAACCACATGGCGACCCACCACTGCGCCTTCTCCGAAGCCACCATCCGCGGTGTGCTCATCGAGATGGAGACCTGTCTGCGCGAGCTGTTGCTCGAAGGAAAAGCCGTCAGACTCGACGAGTTGGGCATCTTCCGTATCGGAATACGCACATCACCCGCCGACTCTGCCCGGGACTTCAACGTGGCGCAAAACGTTCCGGGTGTGCGACTGAATCTTTATCTGGGCCGACGGTTCCGCCCCGACCAGCTCCGCAAGGACATCAAGCTGCACGAGACCGAGGTCTATACCGTCGACAAGTCTGACACCACTGAGGGCGGCACTGGCGGCAGCGGCACGTCAGATAGTGGGACAGGCGGCAATACCGACCCCGTAATGCCGTAAAAAAAGCAGCCTCTGCTTCCAGACAGGAAACGGAGGCTGCTCATTTTTCTTTACTTGCCAAGCCAAACAGAACTTCGTCTCAGCCGTGATTTTTTGAGGGGAGAAACCTCCCTATCGGATGTATCAGGTTTTCAATCAGTCGTTTATCCTTTACAATGATTTCCGCCGTACCTATAAGCTGCCAGGTATTCGGTACCACTTGGCCGTAGCTCGTTACCATTCCGTGCGGAAAAGAAATCGTCACATGAAAGAGCCCTCGCTTATCGGGAAGACATGCTACACTTTTCACTTCACCGTTTACAAATCCAAACTCGCTGTCAGGATAGTTTTGCAGCCGAACAATCACTTTCTGCCCAGGTTTTATCTTTCCTATTCCGTATGGAGGAAGCAGAGCCTCTCCCATAGGATGTGCCGATGGCATGATGGTAACAGGTGCTGACAGCGTATCGGGATATCTGAAAAACCAACTCCCCACCAACAATCCTGCTACAACAAGTGCAATCACTGTGATGCCCCACCGCAGAATCCAGTGTGGGACGTGCCCCATGATTTCCTGCACCTCTTCGCTCCGCAGTTCAATCTGTCCGATGTCGTTTTTCTCATTCCTCATGCCTCATTAATTATTTAAGTTTTGCAAGCTACGCTTTCAATGCTCACCTTTTCACCCTTTCACCCATTCAATTGGTTTTTCACCAACCTGTAATAGGCACCGTGCAGACGGGTCAATACTTCATGCGTACCCTGCTCCACGATTTTTCCCTTATCCATCACGACAATGTTATCAGCATCTCTCACCGTACTCAGCCTGTGCGCCATGATAAGCACCGTCCGTCCCTTGTAGAACTCGTGCAGGTTTTCCATAATGACATGCTCGTTATTGGCATCCAACGAGTTCGTTGCCTCGTCAAAAAAGATGAAGTCAGGATTCTTATACACAGTCTCCTGAACTCCTCCTCACTGTAGGTCGCTTTTCGAGAAGCCGGGTCGGCAATGTACAGCAGCGTTTTTCCGTTCCTGTGCCGACGTATCTTGTAGCATACCACAAAGTGGTTCTGGTTCCAGTGTAGGATGCATGGCAGCGCAGCCTCCCGAGTCAGCTGCTCAAACGAGATGCGTACGCCGATGGTACGCATCCCGATAAACTCAGCCGCGTCGCTGATGCCCAACATCGACACCCCCTCGCGGGTGATGAAGCATCGTTCGCGAAGTGTTTGCAGCGAGTACGACTTCCCATAGTGCTTTGCCACCATGCGCAGACATGCCGGCCCGCAGTCCATCGCATCCAACTGGCTGTAGTGGGGGAAAGCGTTATTCATAATCATGGTGTCATTTTGCCTTCACCGGTCTAACGTATTTGACGGCAAAGGGTGGGGTATAACTGGTGTCGGGGTATTTTTCGTTAAAGTACATATAGACACAAAACTGGGGATTTGGCAGGAAGCGAGTTGCTGACCAATAGCCGAAAATCTGAATCTTCTCATCATCTCGAAATGGAAAAAAGATACGATTACCTGTAGAACCTTCAACCATATATCCACGAGGATTTTCCTGCCATGTCCACTTGCATCGTGATATAATCTCGTTAATTTGCTCCTCGGTCGGCGTGTGCCATTCTTTTCCCCACATTCTGGATGGCACGTCACAGTGCTTCTTGTTACTCTTTTTCGACCATGCTAACGAACGGCCGCAGTCTGTCGGTTTTTCTGCACCGATATTGCGGTCGGCCCAAAGCACGCTTAGCCCGAGGTCTACAGCTTCTCCTTTTTTGCCAACCAACCGCATTGTGCTACATGAACAAAACAAGATAATAGTGAACAACAATAGCAATTTTTTCATATTAATTCTTTTTTTTCGGATTTTTATTGAATTGATAAGAAAGGTGAAGCATCAGGTAGTTTGGGAGAGTGAGGTTGATAGTTTCTGTACGCCCCTGTCCGTTTACGACATAGTTTGTTGAGGAAAGTTGATGCAGGATATCATAGGCTTCAAGTCTGGCAAGAAAGCGCCCTTTGCAGAATGGTCTTGCTAACGATGCGTTCCACACTATGTCATTACGATTCATAGCCGGTTCCTCGTATCCTCTGCGGCAATACACTTTCATTTCAGTGGAAAGTTGGATGTTTAAAGGGAAGGTATATTGCCCGCTTACCCCATAGTTGAAGTCAATATAGTTTTCCTTGCCAGAAATCTGCTTACGATACAAATGGTTCCAACTCATCTCACCTGTCAGGTCAATACGCAGGCTGTTTCTTTTGTACTCCACTTTCACTCGCTCCCGTGCTGTGTAATGGTCAACCGTGCTTTTTCGGCTGTAGTCGTAGCCTTCCTGGGCGGCCAAGTCTACATTACGAATGTATCCCAGACGGGCAATACCATCCAAGTGAAAACGTTTGTTTTTGCAGAGAAAAGTACGGTGATTGGAAGAAAGTTCAGCTTGCCAGTTTCCTTTTACATTTTCAGGCTTGTAAACATATACGCCGTTTTGAGGGTTAAAAGTAAATCCGTTTGCAATGAGGTTGTCCCAAATGGTGACAGCTAATTTCAAATTATAGAAGTGAGCATTCCCCGGATATTGCTTGGAGGTGAGAAGTTCGATATAGTGTTTATAGCTTTTCTTCAGGTCAGGGTTTCCTTCTGTCCTTGCCAGTGGGTCTGATGTGTCTTTCACATCAAGCATCTGGACAAGATTAGGTGTCGTTACGTTGCTCTCATAGGCAATCTTATAGTATCTGAGGTTTGGAGCATAATTTTCAAACAACAGATTTGGTGTTAAAAAACAGGTGTGCTGTCGCTTAGTATATAGTTGGCTGTTGCGTTGATAATTAATAGACTCTGTTTTATAGTGGATGTCGGCTGATAAGCGCAAATACCAATTTCTGTTGTTTTTTAATTCTGTATGGTTTAATCCTATTCTGTTTGTGTGTAATTTTGTCATATAGCGGCTTTCATAGCTGTTGCCGAAGTCCATTGCCTTGATGAAGTCCATGTTGGAAGACAAGATCCCGAACATTTCATCGTTTCCAACCCAGTCTAATCTGTATAGTGAACTTGCTGTATTAGCATATTGTTGCTCAAACTCATAACTATAAAAAACACCCCAGCGATTGAGTAGATTCAGGTAGTAGGCTGCCTCGAAGTTATATGAATATTTCTGATTGAAATAATAATTGTATTTGTCACGTATATCATTAACATAGGTAGGGTTTGCATAATACAATTCGTAGCGGTTGAAGCCGTGTTGGTTTCTCTTACCACAATTTCCATTTGCCGAAAGCATCAGCCCGTCACCCCAAGGCAGGTCTTTGTCCCACGTTATGGTTTGTCCGGCATTCCACGTCTTCGTGTTTGAAAGGGATTGGTCCAAAACCTTGTTAATGCTGATATCCTCTAATAGAGAATTTACAGGATTCGTGAAAATAGAATCCAGCAACTGGACGCAGGTTCCGAAAGGTGCAGGGTCTGACATAAACGTAGCACTACGGAACATTCCGTTATTATCCCGTTTAACGCGGTTAACATTTGTATTGAAGGTCAACCCCATGCGTTTCAGTTCCAGCTTATTTGCCACACTTGCATTGAAGTAATTGAGTTGACTCTTATTCTCAGAGCGGCCGTAGGAATGGCTGTTGGTATAGAAAGATTCCTTTGAGGTCAACGCCTCATCATGCATGTCACTCCAGTGCAGGGTGCCCTCCACTTGCTCCATGAAGCGGTTGTTCTTGTCGTCCACCATGAACTCAGCACTGGCTATCTTTGTTGATCGCTCACCATTTGGAACCTTCAGACTTCCCCAACCACCGTTACGCCCGGGTCTTTGAGCCTCATTCACATTGTTGGCATTGACGAAAACGGTTAGCCGAGAATTGTCAGTGTATCTCAGACCGAACAGCCGGGCAAGCCACCGGTCAGACGTTCCTGCACCAATCTCGGCATTGGCCGTGTAGCCAATGGCATATTCCTGCTTTAAAACGACATCCATCACATAGTCCTTCTCTCCAGTGTTTGGCCTTAGCATCTCACTCCTCTTGACAGTTTTCTCATAGAATTGAAGTTTATTCACCACATAAAAGGGCAAATTATCTAGCATCATCCTGTTGTTCCCCTTGAAAAAGTCTTTGCCGTTCAATGTCAGATAGTCTACCTTTCGTCCGTTCATGTAGATTACACCGTCGTCATTCAACTCTGCCCCGGGAACGCTCGCGACCAAGGCATCGAGCATGGAACCCTCGGGAAGCCTAAAGGCCGTTGCATCCACCACAAGCGTGTCACCCCGATAGGCCAACTGCACCTTTGTGGCCGTGACCACGACCTCGTCAAGTTCTCTGCTCCGCATCCGTTTCATCTCCAAATCTGGAAAGGTATAGCTCTCCAGTCTTCCAGGATGCAGCAATTCTACTTTCATGGTTACAGGCTCATAGTCGTCATGTTCGGCCTTGACCAGAAAGGTTTGCGGCTTTCTTGCCACTTTAGTCCACCAGATACGGGGATGATGGGTTCCTCCACCCTCCTCTGTTCGAAGCGTATCAATGACATTTCCCTCATTGTCTGCAAGCGTAATCCTCACATCGTCTATTCCATATTTCGTAAATGAATCTTTGACATATTGGAGGATATCAATAGAATCCTTTTGGGCAAATGCTGATACATTGCTTATTAACAAGAAAAGAAATGCCAGAATATTTAATTTTAATGAATTATTCATGGTGGTAAAAAACGTTATTCTGTTTAATGAAATATAGAAATACGGACAAAAATACTCAAAAAATTCTGAAATGTTTATACGTTTTATAACTTTTTAGAAAAAATAATGAAAGTTTCTATTGGAGGTTGGCTTTAAAATTAACTTTGAGCTGTCTTATTTACTATTTTCAATCAGATTGAGGTTAAACGGCAGAAATATTACTGGCTGTAGTGGGGAAAAACGTTATTCATGAACAGGGTACTTCATTTTTCCTTTTTGGATTAACGTTGAAGCGCCAAGATAACGATAGCATGACATATCGGGGAATACTGTTGTTCCACGATTCAGTACGCCCTTGTTCGTTGACAATATACCGTGTGCTGGAAAGCTGGTGGAGAATATCGAACCCTTGCAACTTGGCAAGTATCCGTCCTTTGAGGAGCGGTCGGGTGAACTGTGCGTTCCATACCCAGTCGGTGGTGTTCATTTCAAATTGCTGATAGCCGCGTCTGGCAAACATGGTCATGTCTGTTGACATTTGGATTTTCAGAGGGAGATTCAAAACGGCTTTGAAACCTATATTGTAATCTCCGGCGCTGATGGCCGTGAAACCCTCCCGTCGGCTGTCTATGTGGTAATAGTTGGCTCCGCCATGCAGTGTCAGCTCATATTCTTCGCTTATCTGCCAGAGCAGTCTTAACTCGTCGCCTATCTGCGTGTTGTTTACAATGCTGCGCTGGCTCTCAGTGTACCCTTCAACGGTAGCCATGTCTACAGAGTGGCTGTAGCGTGCAGAAAACTGATTGTCAAAGGTCAGTCTGTCCGATTTTCCAAAAGCACGAGTAAAACCAATGCCACCAGTAATGTTCCAGTTTCCGTTTACGCTGATGGGACGAATGGTGGAAGTGCCGCTTGTCTTGTCGAATACCAGTCCGTAGGCCACTTGATTGTCGGTTTGGTGGTAGCCCATTCGAAAGTTCACAGCTTGTTGGTGCTTACCATGAAAGGAGAGGTCGCCGTCGGCATAATACCGATGGATATTTTTCAAGTTGCTGTTGCCCAGTCTTATGTTCAGCGGATTGCTGTTGTCAGTGTAGTCCACGAGTTCTGTCATAACGGGAAAGTCTGATTTCATGCCCATACGCAACGACCAACAGTCATGCTTGGTCAGGCTGATGTTTGGTTCAAAAAACATTTTTTGCCGTGTAACGTCGTATCTTCCTGCCCTATCATAATAGAGCTTTGAGTTGACCCATCTAAATGGAATCTCTGATACAATTTCACATCCCAATATGTTGTTTTTTAG
>CACYRB010000032.1 GCA_902776685.1 uncultured Prevotellaceae bacterium | reverse complement strand
AAAGCCCTCAAAATTCTCCGCGGTAGAAATGCGTTGCAAAGGTAAGCGGATTTTTGAGAACCACCAAAAAGCAAGTCCGAAGTGTTAAAATCTAAAAGTAGCTAATATACAGAGGCTTATCCCTATGTCTTCTTCATTATTTGTGGTTGTTTAGATGGCTCTAAATACAGTCTTCGAATTATAGCCGATTATTTCTATCGAGTAAAATTCCCGTGATAATTTTTTTTGAATGTTGGTTTCGGTCTAACGAATAGCGTTACAAATTGTTGAAGTTTACCTCTTCTTCGCGTAAACCGTTTTGATTCTCTCCATCTCCAATTCCTTCGTCGTCAGGTAGTTCGCGCTTACGACGCACTTGTCTGACAACCGGATTACCTTCTTCATCGAATACTATTTCATCTTCGTAGTAGTAAAGCGTATCGGCATCAGTAGAGTCGTTTTGTTCCGGGATGTAGCCTTCACAAGTGTACATGTCGGGAGTAATCTCGGCATCTTTAGGTCCAAGGAAACGAGCATAGTAGTTGCTGAATGCTTTGTCAGCCAACATGGAACGAAGGAAGAGGCCGCAGATGGGCAGGGCCGTGCGTGCCCCTTGTCCTAATGCACCCGTGCGGAAGTGGATGCTTCGATATTCTCCGCCAACCCACGCACCTACAACCAAGCGTGGACTCACGCCAACGAACCAAGCATCGCTGTGGTTGTTCGACGTTCCGGTCTTGCCTCCCCAAGTGATACGGTCATTGTCGCCAATGTATTCCCACAGTCCGGCAGATGTGCCGCCGGGCTCACGTAGTCCGCCCATAAGCAATTGCTGGACGAAGAAAGCACTTTTATAAGGAATGGCTTGGTCGCCGTCGGTAGGGGCTGTAAAGATTTCGTGTCCGTCTCGGTCAAGAATTCTTGTTACCAATACGGGTGCCTGATGACGCCCGTCGTTTGCAATCGTACAATAAGAATCGACCAGTTCAAGCAGGTTTACGTCACTTGAGCCAAGGGCCAGAGATGGTGTTTCCTCAAGTGGGCTTTCGATACCCATTTTATAAGCGGTTTCAGCAATACGCTTTACGCCCATTTCTTGTCCCAAGCGTACGGCAATGGAGTTGATGCTACGGGCAAAAGCACTTTTAAGTGATATGGAGTCGCCTGAAAATGTACCGTTGGCATTTGTCGGAGCCCATATTTCCTCACGCCCTTTCTTGACATTCCACACAGGCATTGAGATGTACTCGTCTCGGCGTTTGTCGCACGGGGTAAGTCCTTGGTTCATGGCCTCGGTATAGACAAACAGCTTGAAGGTTGAACCTGGCTGGCGCATGGCTGTAACTTTATCGTATTTCCACGAATTAAAGTCAACGTCGCCAACCCATGCCTTCACGTGTCCTGTCTGCGGCTCCATAGCAACAAATCCGCAATGCATGAAACGCACCATATAGCGGATAGAGTCGAGCGTAGACATTTCACGCTCAATCGTTTCCTTCTCGTAGTCGAATAGTTTTACTTTATGGGGCTTGCGCAGGGCAGCGTTGATAGAGTCGGGTTGGTTGGGGAAACGAGCCAGCAAATCCTTGTAAAGAGGAAGTTTCTGAGCTATGCCTTCTATAAATCCTTCGATGGGTTCGCCGTTCTCATCAACCCAAGGGTCTTTTCCACTCCAGTGCTCGTCAAAATTGCGTTGCACTTGCTGCATCTGCTTGCGTGCGGCTTTTTCTGCGTAACGTTGAAGGCGCGAGTCGAGCGTGGTGTAGATTTTAAGTCCTTGGGTTTCAAGTTCGTGTTTAGAGAACTGTTTTTCCAAATGCTTAATAATGGCCTCTTTGAAATAATTTGCAGTTCCGTCATATTTTGTCTCTGCGCTGAAATGCAGGTTCATCGGAATTTGACAAAGACTGTCATATTCTATTCGACTCAGGTCTTCTTTGCTCAACATGTTTCCTAATACGGTGTTGCGGCGCTTCAGACTTCGTTCCGCATTGACAAGAGGATTGTAGAGCGTCGTTCCCTTCAGCATACCGACCAGGGTGGCAACTTGTTCGGTAGTGAGCTCGGCAGGACTTGTATTGAAATAGGTCTTGCTGGCAGTCTTAATGCCAAAGGCGTTCGAACCGAAGTCGACCGTGTTGGCGTACATCGTCAATATTTGTTTCTTGTCGTATAGCAGCTCAAGCTTGGTTGCGATAATCCACTCTTTGCTCTTCATGATGAGCATTTTCAATCCGGGGATTTGTCCGAGCAAGCCAGTGGAATATTGTGTGCGAACGCGAAACATGTTTTTGGCCAGTTGCTGAGTAATGGTCGATGCACCACGGGCCTCCCGATGCAGTACGGCATCTTTCACGGCGGCAAGAAGTCCTTGGAAGTCAATACCATAGTGGCTGTAATAGCGTTCATCCTCGGTGTCGATAAGTGCTTCCCAGAATACGGGGTTCACATCATCGTACTTTACGGGTGTCCGATTCTCGTTAAAATATTTGCCTATGAGTTTACCGTCTGCACTATAAATCTCTGAGGCTTCGGGGGTGTCGGGTTTCATGATTTGTGAAAACCCGGGGCTCTTGCCAAAGAGCCAAAGGAAGTTCATGTCAACCAATATCAGCCAAAGCAACATACTGAGTACCAAAGAGGTAGCTGCGATGGCTGCTTTTGTGTACCATTTTCGGCCTTTATACAGAGAGCCGTACCATGAGCACATATTGCGGAGCTTGTTTCCAAGCCATTTCAAAAATTTCATTTCTATTCCTTTTATTTATTTCAGCCAGTCTTTTAACTAAGCTTTTTACTATCGTTTACGGGCTGCAAAGTTACGATTTAGTAAGCAAAACACCAAATTCTATTCACGAAAAAAGCGCAGGCTACACTTAGTGGAGTCTGCGCTTTGATACTTTCAGAAAGTGTTTGGTTATTCAACGACCACAAGAGGAGTGTCTTCCATGACGTTCTCGCCTTGCTTGACAAGAATGGCCGTCACTTTTCCGCTCTTTTCGGCTTCGATGTTGTTGGCCATCTTCATGGCTTCAAGCACGAGCAGAGTGTCACCGGCCTTCACCTCTTGGCCTTCGCTCACTTCGATAGAGGTAATAACTCCGGGCAATGGGGCCTTCATGGCGTTTGCCGTATTCACGTTAGCCGTATTCTTCTGTGGCTCATCACCTTCAGAAGATTGTTGGCTGGGCTGGCCCAATACCACTTTCTTCTTCTCGGGTTCGGCCTCGGGTTCCATTTCAACTTTGAAAAGGTCGCCGTTGACGGTTACCTCTGCCACGTTGTCAACAATTTCGCCGATGGCTACTTTGTATTCTTTTCCGTCGATAGTATATTTGTACTCTTTCATAATTTCTATGGTTTTGGCGTCATCGAGAGGAATTTAGCATTCCAAAGCGTGTGACGCGGTTTAATAGTGATAATACCCGACTCTTTGTCGTGCACATTGTTGCCTTTATGTTCGTGTAAAGCCAATGCTATGGCTGCAAAAATATTCTTGTCCATAATTCTTAACTTTTCTATTCAGGCTCTTTACATCGGCATGCAACCATGTTTCTTTGCAGGCAGTTGCTGGCGTTTCGTAGCCAGTTGTGCCAACCCGCGACAAATGCGGAAGCGGGTATTGCGAGGTTCAATGACATCGTCGATATAGCCATACTGGGCAGCCTGATATGGATTAGCAAACAGTTCGGTGTACTCTTCTTCTTTCTCTGCGAGGAAAGCCTTGACATCTTCGCCGGCTTCCTTCTTGGCTTTTGCTTCGCGTGCAGAGAGCACGGCAACAGCACCAGATGCACCCATGACGGCAATCTCGGCAGTAGGCCAGGCAAAGTTCAAGTCGGCACGTAATTGCTTGCAACCCATCACAATGTGGCTTCCGCCATAGCTCTTGCGCAGGGTAATCGTAATCTTAGGAACAGTTGCTTCGCCGTAGGCATAGAGCAGCTGGGCTCCGTGAAGAATGACGGCGTTGTACTCCTGACCTGTTCCCGGCAGGAAGCCTGGTACGTCGACAAGGCTCACGATGGGAATGTTGAAAGCATCGCAGAATCGCACAAAGCGTGCGCCTTTACGTGATGCGTTGGTGTCGAGAACGCCAGCGTAGCACGAGGGCTGATTGGCCACGATGCCAACGCTCTGACCGTTGAAGCGTGCAAATCCGGTAATGATGTTCTTGGCAAACTTGGGCTGTACCTCGAAGAATTCTCCGTTGTCGGTAATGGCCGTGATGACCTTATACATGTCATAGGCTTTGTTGGGATCATCGGGCAGAATATCGTTCAACAAGTCTTCCGTGCGATTGATGGGGTCATTACATTCCGTGCGAGGAGCTTCTTCGGTGTTGTTAGACGGCAGATAGCTCAGCAGGGTTTTAATCATTGCCATCGCTTCTTCTTCGGTTTTGGCGGTGAATTGTGTCACGCCACTCTTTGTAGCGTGTACGCTTGCACCACCCAGTCCTTCTGCGTCGATGGTCTCTCCGGTAACAGCTTTCACGACGGCCGGACCGGTAAGAAACATGTAAGAGGTATTCTCGACCATAAGGATGAAGTCGGTCAGGGCAGGGGAGTAGACAGCACCTCCGGCACACGGGCCCATGATGGCGGAAATCTGTGGAATGACACCACTTGCCAGAATGTTACGCTCGAAAATCTCACCATAACCGGCGAGTGAGCAGATGCCTTCCTGAATGCGTGCGCCACCAGAGTCGTTCATGCAGATCATCGGTGCGCCATTCTGAACGGCCATGTCCATCACCTTGCAGATTTTCTGGCTCATCGTTTCCGACAGCGAACCGCCGTTTACGGTAAAGTCCTGTGCCGATACATAAACCAGCCGACCGTCGATGGTGGCACTGCCGACCACGACACCGTCGCCGGGGTATTGTTTCTTTTCCATCCCAAAATTATGACAGCGATGGAGTTTAAACATGTCGTACTCTTCGAAAGAACCTTCATCGACAAGCATCTCGATTCTTTCGCGTGCCGTATATTTACCACGCTGGTGTTGCTTTTCGATGGCTTTTTCTCCGCCGCCGAGACGCGCTTGCTCCCGACGGGCTACGAGTTCCTTGATTTTCTCTGTTTGTTTGCTCATAATAATATAATTATTGTATATGCGCTGCAAAGGTACGAAAAAAAAATTAGAATTAAGAATTAAAAATTAAGAATTATGATTACTTGTCTCTGGTAGGGCAGAAAGGGCAATACCTTCCTGCTCTAAAAGCAATCATAATTCTTAATTCTTAATTCTTACTTTTTACTTCTCGGTTTATACGATTCCTGTAGAATGCAGGAGGTATGAGATGCCGTAGGCTACGATGGTGCTTGTAATTACGCTGATGAGACCGGGCATCATAAACGAGTGGTTGAGCAGATATTTGCCGATGACGGTAGTACCGCTTCGGTCGAAGTTCACCGTAGCGATGTCGCTTGGGTAGTTTGGGATAAAGAAATAGCCGTAAACGCTGGGCAGAACACCGAGCAGAATCCATCCTTCGATGCCGAGCGAGTAGGCCAGTGGCAACATCGCTACGACGACGGCTCCCTGCGAGTTGATGAGCACTGATACGAGGAAGAAGGCAATGGCAATTGTCCAGGGATGTGCCGAGACGAGGTCTTTCAGCATGGCTTGCATCTCAGGCATATAGTTTGAGAAATAAGTATCGGCCAGCCAAGCGATTCCATAGATGGCCACCACAGCCACCATACCGCTCTGCCAAACGGCGCCGCCGACTGCCTTCTTCGGCTTTGCCTTGCAGAAGATAATCATCAGGGCTGCCGCCGAAATCATGATAATCTGGATGACCAGGTTCATGGCCAATGGTTTCGGACCTTTCTCGGTTTCGTAGACAGGCAGGATGTTGTGGTCAAACATCTGTAGCAGAGAGAACATCACGATGATGCCCAATGCAGCCAGGAACACGTATACGGCGCGCTTGGCTTCGGGCGTAATCTTCTTGTCGAGCGTAGTGGCAGAGCCGCCGTAGATATAGTCGCGCTGAGCGGGGTCTTCCAATTTCTTTTGGAAAACGGGGTCTTTATCGAGGTCTTTGCCGCGCTTGTACGATGCTGCTGCAGCAGCAATCAGACCGCACAGGCAGGCAGGAATAGTCACCATGATAATCTGCAGATTGCTAACCTCGTAGTTGTTTTGAGCCGAGATGGCCGAGAAGGCAACAACGGCTGCGGCAATGGGCGAGCAGGTGATACCTACCTGCGATGCTATCGACGCGACACCGCAGGGACGTTCGGGACGAATACCTTTCTTCAGGGCGATGTCACAGATGATAGGCATCAGCGTGTAGACCACATGGCCGGTACCAACGAGAACGGTCAGGAAGAACGTGGTCAGCGGGGCGAGGAAGGTAATGCGGTCGGGATGCTTGCGCAGCAGCTTCTCAGCCACCTGAATCATCCAATCCATACCGCCCGAAGCCTGCAAAACACCCGCGCAGGTCACGGCCGCGATAATGATGTAAATCACGTCGGTCGGCGGTGTTCCGGGTTTCAACCCCCATCCGAAGACGAGGATGGCCAAACCGATACCAGAAATAGCACCCAAGGCAAGGCTGCCATAGCGCGAGCCCACCCACAAAGCCAGCAAAACAATCAGCAGCTGAACAATCATTGTAATTGTCATAATGTTTTAGTTTTTAATAATATTTTAGGTTTTTAATTTAATCTTATACTCAAATTGATTTTTTTCAATTACTCAATATGAGCTAACTTCATTTTGTTTTTTGACAACTGCAAAGGTAAGACAAAATGAACGAACAACCAAATTTAATGGATTTTTTTTGTCAGCAAATTGCACATGAATACAGTGAACGGTCCCATCGTGATGTCGTATCCGTAATAAAAAAATGTTAACGTCGGAGGTAAAAGATATATCTCTCGCCTGTGAAATTGTTAAAACGCAATTACCCTTTTAACATTTCTCGTAGTCCTCTCATTTTGGGGAAAGGGGCACTTTAAAACTCTCTTAACCCACTTTTCTCTTATCCCTTTTCACTCTTCATTTCCGAAACATATATGTTTCACCTTCCAAAAGACGGTCTTTTGCGCGTCGAAAGCTTACCTTTCACCACCCGAAAGCTAAGCTTTCGCAGGGTGAAACATATATGTTTCGGAAATGAAACATGAATAGTGAGAAGAGAAACACCGTGCATGCTGCTGATTTTAAGAGACTTATAAAACGTTCCCGCTGCGCCCCTTTTTCGCCCTCGGCGGGGAAATGTCCCACAGTCGCCATTTCACGCGCTCCTGCGTGTTAAATTTTCTGCCCAAAATCGCCGAATTTTAACATTCGTTCCAAAGATGCCGCTCTTGTGATGATAGTGGTAGTTTTTGCCTTTGTCAGTTTTCTCACTTTTGTTTTCGCATTTTTAGAAAGGTGCTCATGATGGGTGCTGTGGAAGAAAGACAGGTTTTCTTTTTGTTTTTCGCCTGTAAAGTTGTACCTTTGCAGTGCAATGAATAACAAATCGTTTGACCCAGATGGGCTTTTCCGGTTTTCTGTACAGGCTGAAGACGATTATAGCCCGTGGTATGCTGTCAGGCTTTTTACCCTGAAGACCGAGGCGGTTGCTTCATACTTGAAGGAACACGGCCTGGAAATCTTCATTCCGATGGAGTGGGAGGACTATGTCGACAAGGACAATCATCGCCGTCGTAAGCTGAAGCCAGTGGTGAGAAATCTGGTTTTTATCAAGAAAACGACTGACGAAAAAAACTTGCGCAAATTGATTATTGACAGTCAGTACAAGATGGCGGTCATGCTAAAGAGCAAGGAGTCGCGCAACTTTTACGAGATTCCTTCCACACAGATGCGTGAGTTTCAGATGATGTGCAATCCGGAGATAGCCATGAAAAAGTTTCTTTCCGAAGACGAGGCTAAACTGAAGGCAGGAACTCCGGTGATGGTGACGCATGGTCCTTTGAAGGGGTTTTCTGGAAAGCTGGTGCGCTCGTCGAAGAAGTATTTCCTGTTGAAAGAGGTGCCCGGCATGGCTGTCATGCTAAAGGTCTCGCGTTGGTGCTGCAAAGCTATGGAAGAATAAAACAGCCCCTCTCCAAAGGGAGAGGGGGAGTATAATGTTCCCCAATTGAGGAAAAACCGTCCCCTTCTTCCTTTGAAGAAGGGTTGGAGGGCTTTAGAACTCGCTTGTGAAATGGAAACGAATGCCTTTGAAGTCTTGCTGAGCCATTGAGAGCACATAGCCCGAGTCGGCCAGAAAGACGTCGCGCCCTTCTCGGTCTTTTGCCATATACTGGTATTTGCGTTTCTTGAAATTTTCCAGTTCGGTATCGTTCTCTGCTTCAATCCAACAGGCTTTGTACAAATGGACAGGCTCCCAGCGGCAGCGTGCGTTGTATTCGTGCTCAAGGCGATATTGTATGACCTCAAACTGCAGCTGTCCTACTGTTCCGATAATCTTGCGGCCATTAAACTGGTTGACAAACAACTGGGCAACACCTTCGTCCATCAGCTGGGCAATGCCTTTCTCGAGTTGTTTCGATTTCATCGGGTCGTCGTTCTCTATATATTTGAACAACTCGGGCGAGAACGACGGCAGCCCGCGGAAGTGCAGTTGTTCGCCTTCAGTCAGCGTGTCGCCAATCTTGAAAATTCCATTGTCGGGAAGTCCCACAATGTCGCCGGCCCATGCCTCTTCGATGGTCGATTTGCGCTGGGCCATGAACTGCGTGGGCGAGGTAAAACGTAGCGTTTTCCCTTGTCTGACGTGCAGATAGGGCTGGTTGCGCTGAAAGCGTCCCGAGCACACTTTGCAGAAGGCGATGCACGAGCGGTGGTTGGGGTCGATGTTGGCCGTTATCTTAAAAATGAAGCCTGTAAACTTCGGCTCTTCGGGTGTCACCTCTCTCTCCTCTGCCTTTGTGGGTCGTGGCGAGGGTGCAATCTCGACGAAGCAGTTGAGCAGTTCTTGCACGCCGAAATTGTTGAGTGCTGAGCCGAAGAACACCGGTGCCACCTCGGCGGTGCGGTAGGTCTCGACCTCAAACTTGGGATACACGCCGTCGATGAGTTCGATGTCGTCGCGTAGCTGTTGAGCGTCTTGGTCGCCCACCTGCCTCTCAAGCTCGGGGCTATCTACGTTGATTTCCACCTTCTCGGTCACACGTTGCTTGTCGGGCTTAAACAGGTCGAGTTTGTTTTCGTAGATGTTATAGACGCCTTTGAACTTTGCGCCTTGGTTGATGGGCCACGATAGCGGGCGGACATGTATCTGCAACTCCTCCTCAAGTTCGTCGAGCAGGTCGAACGGGTCGCGACCCTCGCGGTCCATCTTGTTGATGAAGATGATGACCGGCGTGTTTCTCATCCTGCACACCTCCATCAACTTGCGTGTCTGTGTCTCCACACCCTTAGCACCGTCGACCACGATAATGGCAGAGTCGACGGCTGTCAATGTGCGGAAGGTGTCCTCGGCAAAGTCCTGGTGTCCTGGCGTGTCGAGAATGTTTATTTTATATTCCGTGTCGGTGCCCTCGGGCGTATAGTCAAACTCCATGACCGAGGTGGAAACCGAGATGCCGCGTTGCTTCTCAATATCCATCCAGTCGCTCGTGGCCGTCTTTCTGATTTTGTTGCTCTTCACGGCACCTGCCACCTGAATCTGGCCACCGAAAAGCAGGAACTTCTCGGTGAGCGTGGTCTTACCTGCGTCGGGGTGACTGATAATGGCGAATGTCCGCCTGCGTTCTATTTCTTGATTCATCTTTTATTATTAGAAGTTAGGGAGTGATAAGTCCCTACATTCAAATGGTGTTTAATTTGTTCAACCGTTCGACATTTCAGCCTCGATGCATTCGGCGAGACTGTCAGCCCAGTAGGGAATCTCGATGCCATAGGTCTGTTTTATCTTCGTCTTGTCGAGCACCGAGTAGGCTGGGCGCTTTGCCGGGGTGGGGTATTCGCTTGTGTGTAGCGGGCGCACTTGGCACGTGTCGATGCCTGCCATGCGGTGAATGGCTTTCGTGAAGTCGTACCATGAGCACACACCCTCGTTCGAGAAGTGGTATGTTCCCGGCACGATGCCCTTGTCTATCATTGCAAAGATGGCGCGGGCCAGGTCGCGAGCATAGGTCGGTGTACCAATCTGGTCGAAGATGACGCCCAGTTCCTGACGCTCTCTGCCTAACCGTATCATGGTCTTCACGAAATTGTTGCCGAAGGTAGAGTAGAGCCAAGCTGTGCGGATGACCGCGGCCTGCCGACACATCTTCAGCACGTTCAGCTCGCCAACCAGCTTCGTCCGCCCGTACACGCTATTGGGACACGTTTCTTCATCTTCGGTATATGGCGTATGGTTCGTGCCGTCAAACACGTAGTCGGTCGAAATCTGAACCATCCATCCGCCACGACAGCCAACGGCATGGGCCAGATAGGCCGGAGCCTCCGCATTCAGACGTGTGCAGATCTCCTCGTTCTCCTCGGCCTTGTCCACGGCCGTATAGGCCGCACAATTTACGATGCCGTCAATATTGTTTTCTTCTACGAATCGTTCTATGGCCTCTTGGCAGGTTATGTCGAGTTCCTGTACGTCGGTATTGAAAAACTGGTATTCAGGATGTTGCAGTTCCAATCGCTGCATCTCATTGCCCAGCTGACCGTTGCAACCGGTAATCAGTATGTTCATTCTTCTTCAAATTTGAGTCCTTCTTTGTCCTTCTTGTAGTAGTCTGACAACATGCCGATAAACGTCGTCATCTCTTTGATGGCATGGTCGGTCTCGGGCGAAATGGTCTTCTTCTGCAATCGCAACAGCATGGTGCCGTAGAGCGCGTTCATGCAGGTCTCAATCTCGCCGTAGTCCTTGCCGCCCTTGTTGCGCAGCTCCACAATGAATGGCAGCACGCGGTAGTATTCGGCCGAGTAGAACGGAAATCTGCTGCTGGCCAGCAGTTGTTCGTGCAGCTCGGCCATGCTCTGCAGCACAATCTGGTTAATCTGCAGGTGACCGCCTTCGCGCCGTCCCTCTCCGTTCATCATCGTCACCAGATTGCCATACCAGTCGACGAGTTCTTCTTTCTGCTCGTCGTCGTAGTCGAACTGGTCCACATATTCGCGGCGGATGCGCGACAAACTGCACCCGTAGGCACGAATCATGTCCTCTACTTGCCACATGTAGAGCAAATATTCCGCTATGTTGTTTTTTCTAAGTTCCTGAGCGATATACATTATTATTTATATATAATTAGAAATAGACAATTGATAATTAGCCGCGGATGAACACGGAGTATCAAATCTTTGGTGGGGGGATGGGGGAACACCCTAGTAAATCGGCAGATGATACAGATTGAACACTGTGCCCAGCAATACGATTACCGAGAAGATAATCACCACGCTGCCAATCACCTTGTTGATAATCACAATGCCGTTCGTGTCAAACTTCCCACGAATCTTGTCGATGAGCCACGTCAGCCCGAACCACCACAGCAGTGCTCCTGCCACAATGCTCAGGTAGCCCACCGACATCTCCACCGGATGATTGGGCACCACAAAAGCCAACTGGGCAAACACCGCCATGAACAGGAAGATGATGAGGGGGTTGAAAAATGTCACCCAGAAGGCCGTCACGCCGTTGTAGACCAACGATCCCTTCTGCTTCCCGCTCACGTGCATTCGCTTAGTGGGGTTGCTCTTCCAGCAGTAGATGCCGAACGCCAGCAGTACCAAGCTACCCGCAATCTGCAGCCAGAACTTGTTGCGCTCGTTCGTCACCAAGTCCATCACGAAACTCATGCCGAGCCCTGTGATGGCGGCATAGATGATGTCGCTCACGGCAGCACCCACACCCGTTACAAAGCCATACCAACGACCTTTGTTCAGCGTGCGCTGCACGCAGAGCACACCCACAGGCCCCATCGGTGCCGATGCCAGCATCCCGATGAGAATACCCTTGAATACAAGGTCGAGAATGTCGATATGAAATGGAAGTGTCATTTTCGGTGCAAAATTACAAATTATTCGTCAAACCACCGCACTTTTCTCCGTTTTTCTCATTCTCAACGTTGCAAGAGTTGCATCCGCGTTAGCGTAGCGAGGTTGTTTATTAATTTGGTAAATGTCATATTAAACAGAATGTACCAGTGTCACTAAAGGAACTGGGTTCGGTTATTTATTACTTGCTCGTTGGCGTTTTTATTATTGTTTGCCAAAGAGTGCTTTTCGGAAAGTTATATGGGCCATATAACAGAGCTATATGGGGCATATAACAAACCTATATGGGCCATATAACTTTTCGAAACAATTTTGATTATTAATTCAAAGTGGAAATTTGACACAAAAAGCAGCTGGCAACCCTTTATCGAGGATTGCCAGCGGATCGTATGATTTGTTTGTTAGGGGTTTACTCGATGACGATAGTAGTCCAGCCGTGTATGTCTTCGACAGTGCCATACTGAATGCCACGCAGGGTTTCGTAGAGTTTGGTTGACCAAGGGCCCGGCTTTTCGCCGAAGCTGTAGCGGTGCCCTGTAGCAGGGTCGTCGATATAGCTGATGGGGGATATGACGGCGGCGGTACCTACGGCACCGGCCTCCTCGAACGTGTCAAGCTCCTCGAGGGGAATGTGGCGGCGCTCTACCGTCATGCCAAGGTCCTCGGCTATCTGCATGATGCTCTTGTTGGTGACGCTGGGCAGGATGGACGTAGACTTGGGGGTGATATAGGTGTTGTCCTTGATGCCGAAGAAGTTGGCGGCACCGCACTCGTCAATATATTTCTTTTCCTTGGCATCGAGGTAAAACTCACATGCGTAGCCCTGCTCGTGGGCCAGACAGTTGGCGCGCAGCGAGGCAGCATAGTTGCCGCCGACCTTATAGCATCCGGTGCCAAGGGGCGCTGAGCGGTCGAAGTCGCGAGTGATAACATAGGGATTGGTCGAGAATCCGCCCTTGAAGTAAGGCCCTACAGGGGTGACGAAGATGAGGAAGACGTAGTCTCTTGCGGGGTGTACGCCGACCTGGGGCGTGATGCCGATGAGCAACGGACGTATGTAGAGGGTTGCACCACTCTCGTAGGTGGGGATGTATTCCTGATTAAGGCGTACAACGGTCTTAACCATGTCGACAAACATCTCGGTGGACACCTCGGGCATCATGATGCCGCGGCTAGTGGCCTGCAGACGAGCAGCATTCTCTTCGGCGCGGAAGATACGGACTTTGCCGTCGGGGCAACGATAGGCCTTCATGCCTTCGAACGCCTCCTGGCCGTAATGCAGACAGGTGGCTGCCATGTGCATGTTCAGATATTCGTCGGAGCAGATTTCAATCTGTCCCCATTGTCCGTTGCGATAGTAGCAACGCACGTTGTAGTCGGTCGGCAGATAACCGAACGACAGGTTTTCCCAATCAATCTTTTTCATCATAATAGTTTTTGAATTTACAATCTTCCGGCTGCAAAATTATATAAAATAATTAATAATAAAGAATTTCAAGGGGAAAAATGTGCTGCGATAATGAGTGATGGCTAATAAATAATGCATATTTGCCGGTATCTGCCAGCCTGATTTGCATTATGAATTATGAATCGGGAGGAGATTTACGTGATTATCTGAGTTCATCCGCTGCCGATTTATCTTCCTACTCTTGGGGAAGGCTGGAGGCTTTCTTATGCATTGTCATCGAGAATGGCTTTTATCTCTGTGTCGGCAGCAGTGAGCTTGTCCTTGCAGAGTTTGATGAGCTGCTGGGCTTGTTTTAGCTTGGCTGACAGATCATCGATGTCGAGCTCGCCAGCTTCAAGTTTTGTTACGATTTCCTCTAATTGTTGTAATGCTTCTTCGTACTTCATATTTTTTAATTTAACAATTTTACCATTCTTCATTCTACGTTATTTTACAACTGACACGACTGTTCCATTCTTGAGTTTGGTCTCAATCTCGTCACCTGGCTGGAGTTGGCTTGGCGAGCGCAGGATGTGCCCGTTGTGCAGGGTAATGCTGTAGCCGAGCTGCAGAAGTCGTTCGGGGTTGAGAGCTTCGGTGCGCTGCTCGAGCAGCTGCAAGCGGTGCTGCTCTTGGGAGAGCAGGTGACGGGCATCGGCGAGCTTATAGTGCAGCATGGTGAGACGGCTGTTGCAGTCGTTAACGTGTTGGCGAGTGAGCATGATTAGCTGGTTCCAGATGGAATCAAGCTGTGCCTCGCGACGAGTTCTCACCTGTGTAAAGAGAGTTGGAAGCCGCTGGGTGAGACGACTGATGCGTAGCTGTTCATTGGTGAGCTTGTGCTCCACCCATCTGACGATGTTGGCCTGAGCCTGTTCGATGCGCTCGGCGGTTTTGGCAAGATGGTCGATGAGGAATGCCGCAGCTGCGGTGGGTGTCTTGACGCGGGTGTGCGACACCATGTCGATGATACTCTCGTCGCGGTCGTGTCCGATGCCGGTGATGATGGGCAGCGGGAATTGGGCGACGTTCTCGGCAAGGGCGAGGGTGTCGAACCCCGACAGGTCGGCCGATGCTCCACCGCCACGGATGATGACGACGGCATCGAAGTGGTCGGCCTCGTCGTAGATGGTGTTCAGAGCGGCAATTATGCTTTGCTCCACCTGTTCGCCTTGCATGATGGCGGGGAACAATCGGGTGTGGAAGTGGAATCCGTAGTCGTTGTCGGCCAACTGATTGCAGAAGTCGCCGTAGCCGGCGGCCGAAGCACTGGAGACGACGGCGATGCGCTGGGCGAAGAGGGGCAGGTGCAACAGCTTCTGCATATCGAAGATACCTTCCTCGTGCAGTTTGCTGATAATCTCCTGTCGGCGGCGGACCGTGTCGCCCATAGTGTACTCGGGGTTGATGTCGGTGACAATCCACGAGAAACCGAAAGCCTCGTGGAAGCTGGCATAGACGCGGATGAGTATCTTCATTCCGCTGTGCAGCTGCTGGTGGGTGATGTCTTCAAATTTAGGGCGCAATCGGGTCCATACGTTCTTCCAACACTTGGCCGAGGCACGTGCGACGGGAGTAGGGGAGAGAAGGTCTTTCTGGATGAGTTCCATATAGCAGTGCCCTCTGACCTCGCGCACCTCGGAGAGTTCGGCCTCTACCCAGTATTCTTCGTCCATCTGTATGGAGATGAGCTGGGCAACAAGTTGGTTTAGTTCGTATAGTGTCAGCGTTTTCATCGGTTGTCGATATAGGCTTTATAGAAATCGGGTGTGCCATAGCCGAAGATGTTGTCGGGCGTGTCGTATTGGTTGCAGGAATTCAACACGATGTCGATAATCTGCTTGGCCGTCTTAGTGGGTAGCGACTGCCATAGACAGGCCACCATGCCGCAGGCCAGCGGCGAGGCAAACGACGTGCCGGAGCCAGTCCTGAGACGGCCGTCGCCACCGATGACCCAGTCGGGGTTGCCCGGCGCCATAATGTCGGGCTTCACTCGACCGTCCTGGCTCGGACCGACGGAACTGAAATTGGCATTAGTACCGTTGACGCGCAGCGCTCCAACGGTGAGCACGTTCTCGGCATCGGCCGGCGGCGTGATTTTCTTCCACTGGTTGTTGCCGCTGTTGCCTGCGCTATTGACCAGCACGATGCCCTTGTCGGCAAGCAGCGAGGCCGCACGTGAGATGACAGTGCTGTGGCCGTCGAGGTCGACATAGCGATGGTTGTTGTCGGCATTGTCGAAATGGTTATAGCCCAGCGATGTATTGATGACATCGACACCAATGGAGTCAGCATATTCAGCGGCTGCCACCCAGAAATCTTCCTCGCAGAGGTTTTCGTAAGCGCCAACCTCGGAACGCAGGAGGAGGTAGGAAGCCTCGGGGGCAGTCCCGATGATGGCACCGTATTCGTTTGACGCCATCAGCGAGAGAACGCAGGTGCCATGGTCACCCTCCTGATAGATGTCGGACTGCGGAAAACCGAAATCTTTCGCACCGATGATGTTAACTTTGCGGAATGCGGGAATCTGGTCGACATTCATAAAGCCGCCATCGATGATGGCGATGGTCATGCCGTTTCCTCGGAAACCGGCCTCGTGGAGCTTGATGCCTCCGAGCATCTCGACCTGAAGCTTTGCGCGTCCGTAAGAGGTGGAATAGAGCGTATCGTCTTCAGCCAGTATGGTCTTCAGACTGTCGCGTACGGAAAGGGTGACAGAGTCGGGCGCGGAAAAGGTTTGTACGACATCGTTGACGAAGGCCAGCGACTTCAGCGACTCGGCTTGTTGTGGCGTGGCGGTCTTGACTAGCACGGTGTTGTTCCACTTGCTCTTCGAGACGACCTGCACATGTTGCGCAGCCAATTCGCGTAGGTAAACCTCGGAAACGGGCAAATCGGTCTCATCGACTTTCAGCCCTTGCCTCCGTCTGCGCTCTATGGCTTTTTGCGAGAGGAACTGTTCCGGATGTCTTAGGGAAGCCGTTGAGCCTTTCTTGTCCTTGAGCGTTATTCGATAGAGATAGCACTTTCCTTCGGGGAAAACTACGCGGTTTTTATCTTGGGCTGTAGCTGACAGCTGCATGCCGACAAGACAGAGCAATAGGGTAAATATCTTTTTCATGGCTGCAAAGGTAGTGCAAATCGAATACAATACAAAATAAAATAGAGTTTTTATTTTTATTGTTGAGATGCAGCCTACCCTCGACGATAGTCAAAGATAGTAAATAATTCATAATTCATGGTTCATAATTCATAATTATTTTGTATTTTTGCAGACGTGGATAATAAGAAAGCAACTCTTGAGTTGGGAACAAAACCCGTTGGCGGGTTGTTAGTTCAGTACGCCTTGCCTGCCATCGTGGCAATGACGGCGTCGAGTCTGTACAACATCATCGACCGTGCCATGATAGGGCAAATCGTCGGTGCCGATGCTATTTCTGGACTTGGGATTACGTTCCCGTTTATGAATCTGAGTGCAGCCTTCGGTGCTGCCGTGGGTGTGGGCTCGTCGACGGCCATCTCGGTAAAGTTAGGACAAAGAGACTATGCGACGGCCGAACACCTGTTGGGCAACACCATCACGCTGAACTTTTTAGTGGGGCTTGGCTTTATGCTGATAAGCTTTATTTTTCTCGACCCCATCCTCCGTTTTTTCGGCGCGAGTGATCAGACGCTGCCTTATGCCCGTGAGTTTATGCAGGTAATACTAGCAGGAAACATTATTACTCACATGTATTTCGGGATGAATGCCGTGCTCAGGGCCGCCAGCAAACCCCGGCACGCGATGTACGCCACGCTGTTCACCGTGGGCATGAACATCGTGTTGGTGGTGGCCTTCGTGTGGTGGTTCAGATGGGGCATCAGGGGAGCGGCACTCGCCACGGTGGTCTCGCAGTCGATGGCGTTGGCGTGGCAGATGAAACAGTTTGCAGACCCTCGCGAACTGCTGCATCTGAAACGGGGAATCTATCGGCTGAAGCAGTCGCTGGTGAAAAACATCATCAGTATCGGCATCTCACCCTTTCTGATGAACGTCTGCGCCTGTGTGGTCGTGATTTTCATGAACAACCAGCTTGTGCAATATGGTGGCGACATGGCTGTAGGAGCTTATTCCATCAGCAACTCTATTGCTATGATGTTTGTCATGTTCGTTATGGGTATCAATCAGGGCATGCAGCCTATTGCAGGCTATAACTATGGCGCGCAAAACTTCCGACGGCTCATGCGCGTGCTGAATCTGGCCATCGTTGCAGCAACGGTCATCATGATTGCCGGATGGATTATCGCAATGTTCCTGCCTTACTACTGTGCAAGGCTGTTCTCGACCGACAAACATCTTATCGACATGAGCATCGTGGCCATACGCTACAACATGTTGGTGTTCCCCATCATCGGCTTTCAAATGGTGGTTACCAATTTCTTCCAATGCATCGGCAAGGTGAAGGTGTCGATATTTCTGTCGCTTTCCCGTCAGTTGCTGTTTTTGCTGCCTCTGCTCATTGTACTGCCGCAGTTTTGGGGACTTACTGGTGCGTGGGTGGCTCTGCCTTTGAGTGACAGCATCGCCGCCGTCGTGGCATTCGTGATGATGGTGACCTACATGCGTAAATTTAGAATTAAGGATGAAAAGTTGAAAAACTGAAAAGCTCCTATTATTGTTAGCATTTAAAGGAAGATATGAAGAACAAGATTATTTGCATCGGCCGTCAGCTGGGCTCGGGCGGATCGGAAATAGCCCGTATTCTAGCTCGGCAATATGGTTGTAAACTCTACGACCGCGAGCTGTTGAACCTGGCCGCACGCGAGAGCGGCTTCTCCGAGAAGTTTTTTGAACAGAACGATGAACATAAAGGTTTCTTTCGTTCGTTGTTCCACCCCTCGGGTCGCACCTTCTCTACAGACGGATTTTATCCGCATGAGTTTTCCGAGGAGCGTTTGTTCCAGATTCAGAGTGAAGCCATCAAGCACGCAGCCGAACAGAATGCCTGTGTCTTTGTGGGGCGTTGTGCCGATTATGTGCTGCGCGACAACCCTGAGATGGTCAGCATCTTCGTCACGGCCGACATGAGTCAGCGAGCAGCAAGAGTGGCAGGGCGGCGGCAGTGTACTATGGAAGAGGCCGAACGGTTTATTCAGAAAATGGAAAGCCGGCGTGCACAATACTACAATTACTACACTGGTAAGTTGTGGGGACACGCTTCGTCCTATCATCTCTGCATCTCGACAACCCCGCATGGCATTGAAAAGACGGCAGAAATCATCATGAGCTACATCGGGATTTTGGATGGGAAATAAGGGACTTTTATTTCAAAATTCGTAAATTATAATGCATAATATGAAAGATTAGGAAAACAAAATAAACGAAAATGAATTACCGATTAATTACCGCAATTTTGCTTTGTACGGCGTTGACCGTGCGGGCACAACTCACTCAGTATGTCAACCCTTTCGTCGGAACCGATGGCTACGGCAACGTTTACCCCGGTGCACAGACACCCTTCGGCGGCATTCAGATTAGCCCCGACACCGACGAGCATTTCTACGATTGCGCCTCAGGCTACAAATGGAATCGTAACAGCATCCAAGGCTTCTCACTCACACACCTCAGTGGAACAGGAATACCCGACATGGGCGACTTCCTCTTCATGCCTGGTGTAGGCGAGCCGATACTTGACCCAGGAACCGATGACAACCCCGATAGTGGCTATCGCAGTCGATTCTCTCACGACAAGGAAACGGCCGCGCCAGGCTACTATGCCGTCTGGCTGTCCGACTATGGCGTAAATGCAGAGATGACGGCCGCCAAGCGCAGCGGCATGTTTCGCTTCACCTACCCGAAGACCGACCAAGCTTTTGTGCTGCTCGACCTCAACCACACGCTATGGTTCAAGTGCGCATGGTCGAACATTCGCATTGAGAACGATTCAACCATCACCGCCTACAAACTTGTGAAAGGGTGGGGCCCCGAGCGTCATATCTACATGCGAGCCGTATTTTCAAAGTCGTTCAAGAACTTCATGATTTTTCAAGACAAGAAGCCCGTCGTGTATAACACCTCGCGCTTCCGCAGCAACAGAGAAGCGTGGGGCGAGAAACTCCTGTTTACCGCAGAGTTTGATACCCGCGACGGCGAAGAAATCATAGTCAAGACAGCTGTCTCTGCCACAAGTACGGCAGGAGCCGAGCTGAACATGGAAGAAATCGACGGGATGACGTTCGACCAGGTAAGGGAAAAAGCTACTGATGCTTGGGAGACAGAACTCTCAAGGTATCAGATTGAGGGGACACGGGAGCAAAAGGAAACCTTTTACACATCGGCCTATCATGCAGCGCTTTGCCCGTTTGTCTATAACGATGCAGATGGCAAATACCGGTCTCTCGACAAGAACATCTACAAGGCCGAAGGCTGGACCCCGCTGACCGTGTTCTCGCTATGGGATACCTATCGTGCCTTTCATCCGCTGATGAACCTTGTGCACCAGGATGTGCAGGCCGACGTTGCAAACTCGCTGCTCGACCACTACGACAAGAGCGTTGAGCACATGTTGCCCTATTGGGCTTTCGGCAGCAACGAGACCTGGTGCATGATTGGCTATCATGCAGCATCGGTGTTGGCCGACATGATTGTAAAAGACGTAAAAGGCTTCGACTACGAGCGTGCTTTCGAGGCCATGAAGACAACAGCCATGAACGAGCACTACGACTGTCTGCCCGAATATCGTACACTCGGTTATGTGCCGTTTGATAAGGAAGCCGAATCGGTATCCAAGACACTTGAATATGCCTACGACGATTATGCAATAGCACAGGCAGCCAAAAAACTGGGGAAGACTGACGATTATAAATATTTCATGAAACGTTCCCAGCACTATCGTAACCTTTTTGATTCAGAGACAAAATATATGCGCGGAAAAGACTCGAAAGGACAGTGGCGCACACCGTTTTCGCCGTTGGCATATGAAGGTCCCGGGTCGGTAAACGGGTGGGGTGACATCACCGAGGGCTTCACCGTGCAGTATCATTGGACCGTACCGCACGATGTTCACGGACTAATGAGGCTGATGGGCCGCGATACGTTTAAACAACGACTCGATTCCTTGTTCCAACATGAGTTGCCCGACGATATTCCCGGCGCGCACGACATTCAAGGGCGCATCGGAGCCTATTGGCACGGCAACGAACCCTGCCACCACATTGTCTATCTCTATAACTATCTCGGCCAAGGATGGCAATGCCAGAAGTGGGTGCGCACCGTCGTCGACCGCTTCTACGGCAATCAGCCACGATCGCTTTGCGGTAACGATGATTGCGGACAAATGTCGGCGTGGTACATTTTTAATTGCATGGGTTTCTATCCAGTCTGCCCGTCAAGTAATGTGTACAACATCGGTTCGCCTGCCTTGCCACGAATCAGCGTCACACTCAGCAACCGACGGCGCATCAACGTCACTACGAAAGGGTGGTCGAAAGAAGCCCTATATATAAATAAGGTATACGTAAACGGCAAGCCCTATACGAAATCCTATCTTACGTGGGACATGATTAAAGAAGGTATCGATATTCAGTTTTTTATGTCCAAGAAGCCCAATCGTCGCTGGGCAACCTCCGTCGCCCACATTGCACCCTGATGTCGTCGCCAATAACCGCTGCTTCTGGCGGGATTCATATCACTCCTAAAATTGACTGGCACACTCCAAAAAAGGAAGAACAGTTTTTTTCCTAATCTTTTTGGGGGGGCCAGTCGCATGTCAAAACCCTGTCTTTTATAAACCTATTTGCAAAGTTCTTCGCCTCGGGAAAAATATATTGTTGTAATATAATTTGTGTATTCGATAACAATTTATTACCTTTGCGACTAAATTTGTGATAATTTGGAGTAAAGCGTAATTTTTAAATAATTAATAAAACTATGGCTACAGTTAAATTTTATCATGCAGAAGAACAAGTACCCTTAGAAATGCACAAAGTGCGTGTAGTACAAAAACTTTATTTGCTGCCCGTGGAGGAGCGGATGAAAAAAATAGAGGAAGCAGGAAACAACACCTTCTTGTTGCAAAATAAGGATGTTTATCTTGATATGATAACCGATTCGGGTGTTAATGCGATGAGCGACAATCAGGTCGCCAGCCAGCTGATAGCTGATGATTCCTATGCAGGAAGTGAAACCTGTAACCGTTTGGTGAAAGCCATTGAAGAGGTTTTCGGTACCAAATATTTTTTGCCGGCTCATCAGGGGCGAGCATGTGAAAATATCTTAGCCGAGACGTTTGTAAAACCAGGAATGGTGACTCTGATGAACTTTCACTTTACCACAACCAAGGCGCATATTACCCGTTTGGGTGGTGAAGTGATAGAATTGATTACACCAAAAGGGTTGGAACCTCAGAACGACGAGCCGTTCAAAGGTAACTTCGATCTTGACAGACTGCGTGAGGAGATCGAGAAGGCTCGTCCGGAGAATGTCGCCTTTGTACGTATAGAGGCCGGAACAAACTTGATCGGAGGTCAGCCTGTGGCGATGGACAACATGCTTGAGGTAGCAAAGATATGCAAGGAATATGGCGTGCTTTCAGTGCTCGATGCTTCATTGCTGCAGGACAATGTCTATTTTATCAAGACTCGCGACCCGAAATACAAGGATATGGACCCGAAACGCATCTATCATCTGTTGGCTGAGTCGTGTGATATCGTTTATTGGAGTGCTCGCAAACTTGGATTCTCGCGGGGTGGGTGTATCGTTACAAACAACGAAGACCTCTATCTGAAGATGAAATCGTTTGTACCCCTTTTCGAGGGCTTCCTCACATACGGCGGTATGGAGGTCCGCTCGATGGAGGCCGCTGCCGTGGGATTGCTCGAAAGTCTCGACATGGAATATATAAACCAGGGACCAATCTTTATAGAATATATGGTGAACGAACTCGACAAGGCCGGTGTGCCAGTCATCAAGCCGGCAGGTGGACTTGGCTGTCACTTGAACGCATCCGAGATTATTCCCCACATTCCTCATAGCCAATATCCGGCAGGTGCACTTGGAGCTGCACTCTATATTGCCGGTGGTATCCGCGGTATGGAGCGAGGCACACTTTCAGAACAGCGTGAGCCCGACGGAACCGAACGTTATGCAGAATTGGAGTTGTTGCGACTTGCCTGTCCGCGTCGTGTCTTCACACTTTCGCAGATTAAGTATTGCATCGACCGCGTAACGTGGCTTTATGAAAATCGTGACCTCATTGGTGGCCTCGATTTCTACGAGGAACCCAGTGTGCTGCGATTCTTCTTTGGTCGACTGCGGCCCATCGGTGATTGGCAAGAGCGTTTGGCCCGAAAATTCCGTCAGGATTTTGGCGATTCACTATAGGCTAAACAATATAAAATTGGCAATTGAGACTTATCAATTGCCAATTTTCATTTCTTTTATGATGTAAAAGCACACCCATGCCCAGACAGTATCCGCCAGAATTATGCATAATGAAGCGATGGTTAACGACTCCTTTTCAGTCCACTTAATCGTACCACTTGCTGCCGCAGAATATACTCATGCCCAAAGAAAAACAAAATAAAAATTTGGTTTTCTGCTCACTTAATCGTACCTTTGCCTGCAGAAAACAAAATAAATATGAAACAACCACAGATATTATTGCCAGCTTTAGCGTTTGTCCTGTCTTTGTTGTGCTTTTCTTGCAAGGAGAAAAAAGAATCAACTGATATCATCATTAAGAAGCCTGTGCAGGAGCAGGTGAAAAAGGAAACTCAGAAAATGGAGAACTCTTCGTCATCGACTACGGTCAACTGGGTAGGCAGCATCTACACTGTTGACCTTCTGCGAACGGCCGACTCGTCGCTGCCGACGATTGATGACGGTACCGGTGTGAGATATTTTGACAACAGTGTTCAGGTACGTATCGTCAGAAAGGATGGCAGCGAGTTCTTCAACCAAACGTTTACCAAGAAAGATTTTGAAGCCTATCTCGATAAAGACTATGTTGGGCGGTGTGTCTTGCAAGCCATTGTATGTCTGAAAGCTGAGGACAACCATGTTGTCTTCTCGGTCAGCTTAGGTTCGCCCGATGTTATGAGCGAAGAGTACGTTCTTTTAACGATGAGGATTTCACGCATGGGAGACGTTAGTATTTCGAAAGATTCCGACACCTCGACCAATGACGACGAGTTCATTGACGATGAAGAAATTGTTGAGGATTGACCAGGCGGTGTCAGCCTCACCCCCATGCCCCTGCTCACGCCGAGGCTTGTAGCGATGGACGTGAGAATGGCCGCAATCGTCCGCAAGACGAACTTCCACATTTCTTTCTTTTCCATAGCAATTTTCAATTTTCATTTTTCACTTTTCACATTTTCAGCGGAATAGCACAGCCCCCCGTTAGCATGTAGGGGAAAGGCTACGGGGGGGGGGCGAGCGCAGCGAGGGATGCGCGGCGTGCCGCGTTATTCTCTACACTCTATACTCTACACTCCTCCGTTCTTCTTAACGCGGCACGCCGCGTCCCTACAGGCTTGTCACCCTTTTAATTTTTCACTTTTTTCACTTATTCCGTTGCCCCGTTGGTTCCCCCCCCTTGGGGGAGGTTGGGATGAGGCATACGACAAACGCAGGCGCATCGTGGCGGTGACAGCAAGCCAAAGGCAACTCGAAGTATTAGGTTTTAAAGAACCAAGCGTTTGTGCTTGCTTAAAAGGTAGATTAAAAACGCACCACGGCTGCTCCTTCCGTCGGCTTTCGATTCAAGAGTATAACAACTATGTAGGCCTACATTTCTGCCTCGGCCATAAAATCATGTACGCTCATGGCTAAGGATAGCTTCATACTCTACTGCTCGCAAATCGACGCATTAAGCGAATTAAACGACGCACAACTGGGTCGTTTAATTCGTTATTTGGTGCAATTTTTGCAAAAAGGCTCGCAGCCCAGCAAACGAGAATCTAACGCCCTGCTCGTGGCCTTTAATATGCTTAAGTTGCAGATACACATCGACTTAGGCAAATACGAAGGCAGGAAAGAAAAGACTCGTTTGAGGGTTGAGAAATACCGAAAATGGTTCATCCGACATTTCGAGTGATACGGCATTCGTGTAGAGCGTAGAGCCTGAGGGTAAAATACTTGTCGTCTCTAAAACCATATGCATTGCGTTTCA
>CACYRB010000031.1 GCA_902776685.1 uncultured Prevotellaceae bacterium | reverse complement strand
TGTACATGTCGGGCATCTGTCCGTAGAAGGCCATGCCGCTTTGGTAGCGCGACATGTCTTTCATGCGTCGCATGTACTCGCTCTGTGTGATGACGACAGGGCGTGCCTGCTCGCCCATGGGCTGCACCTCGACATGGAACTCGGTCTTCTCTATCTTCGGCAGTTGCGAACGGAAGCTCTCGGTGAGCACGTCGCGCTCTTCGTCGGTGAGTTCTATCTTTTGGTCTTCATCTTTTCGGATGATGCGGTCGATGGTGTCGCTGTCAACGCGGACGAAGGAAGCCCCGCCGTCCTTACCGTCGGACAGTTTCTGTTCGAGCATAGAGGCGAGGGGCGTGTCGAGCTGTCCGTCGAAGAGGAGTACGGAGTAGCCCTTTTCGCGTGCGGCCTGGATATAGGTGTACTCGGCGTCGCGGTCGTTGGCGTAGAGGTAGATGAGCCGTTTGTCCTTGTCGGTCTGGTTTTCCTTGATGAGTGTCTGGTATTCCTCGTAGGTGAAGAATTTTCCGTCGACGTCTTTGAACAGGGCGAAGTCTTTGGCACGGTCGTAGAAGTCGTCTTGCGAGAGCATGCCGTAGTGGATGAAGAGTTTGAGGTCGTCCCATTTCTCTTCATATTGCTTACGGTCTTCCTTGAAGATGCTGCTGAGTCGGTCGGCCACTTTCTTGGTGATGTAGGTGGAAATCTTCTTCACGTTGGCGTCGCTCTGCAGATAGCTGCGACTGACGTTCAGCGGGATGTCGGGCGAGTCGATGACGCCGTGGAGCAGGGTGAGGAACTCAGGCACGATGCCTTCGACCTGGTCGGTGACGAAGACCTGGTTGCAGTATAGTTGTATCTTACCTTTTTGCAGGTCGATGTTGGAGTGAATGCGTGGGAAGTAGAGAATGCCGGTGAGGTTGAAGGGGTAGTCTACGTTGAGGTGAATCCAGAAGAGCGGTTCGTCCTGCATGGGGTAGAGCGTGCGGTAGAACTGTTTGTAGTCTTCGTCTTTCAGCGTCGACGGCGTTTTGGTCCACAGGGGCTCGACGTTGTTGATGATGTTGTCCTGGTCGGTGTCCTGCATCTTTCCGTCTTTCCACTCTTGCCGCTTTCCGAAGGCCACGGGCACGGTGAGGAACTTGCAGTATTTCTGCAGCAGCGATTCGATTTTTGCTTTCTCCAGATATTCCTTGCAATCGTCGTCTATATATAATATAATGTGTGAGCCGCGGTCTTCTTTCTCCGTTTCCTCGATGGTGTATTCGGGCGATCCGTCGCAGGTCCACTTCACGGCTTTGGCATCGTCGCGATAGCTTCGGGTTACGATTTCCACCTTTTTCGACACCATGAAGGCCGAGTAGAATCCGAGTCCGAAGTGTCCGATGATGTTGTTGGCATTGTCTTTATATTTCTCGAGGAAGTCGCTGACGCCCGAGAAGGCAATCTGGTTGATGTACTTGTCGATTTCCTCGGCCGTCATGCCGATGCCTCGGTCGCTGATGGTGAGCGTCTTGTTTTCTTCGTCAAGACTGATGTGGATGGTGAGGTCGCCCAACTCGCCGGTGAAGTCGCCCTTTTCTTTGAGGGTCTTCAGCTTCTGGGTTGCGTCTACGGCGTTGCTGACCATTTCGCGAAGGAAAATCTCGTGATCGCTATAGAGAAACTTTTTGATGACGGGGAAGATGTTCTCGGTTGTAACCCCGATGTTACCTTTTTGCATATCGTTGTTGTTTTTTGTTTGTTCTGATGATGGCTACTGCAAAAAGCGTGCCAGTCTTTCGTTTGGGTGGAAATGTTAATTTTTTTGTTTTTCAGGCTCCGATTTTAACGTCGAGAATCGTCTGAAAAGGTCGCGGTGGGACATTTGTCCACAGGAATCAAGATAGGCGATTGTGTTGGCCTTTTTCGTAGAGCGTTGGTTGTCAGTCGTTTAGTGCGGAACGCTACGCCCCTACATGCTAATGGAATGTCCTTTGATTTGCGAAAGATATATGTTTTACCTTTCAAAAGACCGTCTTTTGGAGGGCAAAAGATAAGCTTTCGGGGTGCAAAAGACGGTCTTTTAGACCCCGAAAGGTATGTCTTTCAGAAGTGATAAGCGAAAAGTGAGGAGTGAAAAGACCCACACCCCCTAATTCAGGGGGCTCAGAGAAGTGTTAAATGGGGAATGGCGTTTTAACAATTTGAGAGCCGAAAGATATATGATTCACCTCTGCATTTAAGATTTTTTAAATCATGATGATTGCCGGTTCGGATCGAAGTTTATAAAAATATTATAGAAACTGACTATTTTTTCGGAAAATTTCGCTAAATTTGCACTCAAATAGAAAAAACGGCAATGAATCATATCAGGAACTTTTGTATCATCGCACATATAGACCACGGCAAGTCGACCTTGGCCGACCGCCTGCTTGAACATACGAATACCATCCAGGTGACCGAAGGGCAGATGCTCGACGACATGGACCTGGAGAAGGAGCGTGGAATCACCATCAAGAGCCACGCCATACAGATGGAGTATAGGCCCCCCTCCAACCTCCCCCAGAAGGGTGAGGATACCTATATCCTGAATCTGATTGACACGCCGGGGCACGTCGACTTTTCCTACGAGGTGTCGCGCTCGATCGCGGCCTGCGAGGGTGCGTTGCTGGTGGTCGATGCTACACAGGGTGTGCAGGCGCAGACCATCTCGAATCTGTATATGGCCATCGACCACGACCTGGAGATTATTCCCGTCATCAACAAGATCGACATGCCGCAGGCAATGCCCGACGAGGTGGAGGACGAGATTGTGGAGCTGCTCGGTTGTAAGCGTGAGGAGATTATCCGTGCCAGTGGCAAGACCGGCGAAGGCGTGGAGCAGATACTGCAAGCCGTTGTCGACCGGGTCCCGCCACCCAAAGGCGACCCCGACGCACCGCTTCAAGCGCTGATCTTCGACTCGGTGTTCAACTCGTTTCGGGGCATCATCGCCTATTTCAAGATTGTGAACGGCTCTATCCGCAAAGGCGACAAGGTGAAGTTTTTCAATACCGGCATGGAGTATGACGCCGATGAGGTGGGCGTGCTCAAGATGGATATGATTCCGCGGAAGGAGATGACGACCGGCGAGGTGGGCTATATTATCTCGGGCATCAAGGATGCTAAGGAGGTGAAGGTGGGCGACACCATCACCCACGTCAGCCGTCCGTGTGCCGCCGCCATCGAGGGTTTCCAAGAGGTGAAGCCGATGGTGTTTGCCGGTGTCTATCCCATCGACCCGACCGACTACGAGAACCTGCGCGCCTCGCTCGAGAAGCTACAGCTCAACGATGCGTCGCTGTCGTTCCAGCCCGAGTCGAGTGTGGCTCTGGGCTTCGGTTTCCGCTGTGGCTTCCTCGGTCTGCTGCACATGGAGATTGTGCAAGAGCGTCTCGACCGCGAGTTCAACATGGATGTCATCACGACCGTGCCCAACGTGTCGTACATGGTCTACGACAAGCAGGGCGGCTCGAAAGAGGTGCACAACCCCTCGGGACTGCCCGACGTGATGATGATAGAACACATTGAGGAACCCTATATACGTGCCTCCATCATCACCACCACCACGTTCATCGGCCCCATCATGACGCTCTGCCTCGACAAGCGCGGCGAGCTCATCAAGCAGGAGTTTGTCAGCGGCAACCGCGTGGAGCTGCACTTCCTGTTGCCGCTCGGCGAAATCGTCATCGACTTCTACGACAAGCTGAAGAGCATCTCGAAGGGCTATGCCTCGTTCGACTACCACATCGACGGCTATCGCCCGTCGAAGCTGGCCAAGCTCGACATCCTGCTCAACGGCGAGCCGGTGGATGCACTCTCCACCCTGACCCATCAGGACAATGCCGTGACGCTGGGCCGTCGCATGTGCGAGAAACTGAAAGACCTGATACCGCGCCAGCAATTCGACATCGCCATCCAGGCCGCCATCGGCGCGAAGATTGTTGCGCGCGAAACGGTGAAGCAGGTACGCAAAGACGTGACGGCGAAGTGCTATGGCGGCGACGTCAGCCGTAAGCGCAAACTGCTCGAAAAGCAGAAGCGCGGTAAGAAACGCATGAAGCAAATCGGTAATGTGGAGGTGCCGCAAAAGGCCTTCCTCGCCGTGCTGAAGCTTGACTGACGGAATGCATAATTTGAACACTATTAATCCTTAAATATACAAGAAAAATGAAACTGCCCCAAACAACTACGAGAGACATCGCGCGTGAGCTTGCCCGCAAGTACAGCACCATGACTCACGACGAGCTCGACATCCTTGAGAGCATCCTCGTACCCATGAAATTCAAAAAAGGCGAGCGCATTATCAGTGAAGGCGAGACCTGCCGCCACATCTACTACCTGGACCGCGGACTCATTCGCCAATTCTATTTCAAGAACGGGAAAGAGGTGACCGAGCATCTCGGCAGCGACCGCTCCATCTTCATGTGTATCGAGAGTCTGTTCAAAGAGGAACCCACACGTCTGCAAGCCGAGGCGTTGGAAAACTCGTTCGTCTACGGAATGCCGCTGACCGAGCTTGAGCGTGTCGCCCTCCATTGTGTCAATATCCAGATGATGTTCAGGAAAATTCTTGAGGAGAGCCTTATCATCTCGCAGATACACGCCGACCTTGTGCGCTTCGAGACCGCGCAAGATCGTTACCGCAAGATGTGCAAGCTCTCGCCTCAGGTCATTCTGCGTGCCCCGCTGGTCTACATTGCCAGCTATCTGCAGATGACTCCCGAAACGCTTTCCCGCGTTCGCGCAGCCACGCTGATGGATTAAAAGTCGCCAATCTCATATATCTATACATACGCGCCACGGTGCATCCCTACTTGATATTGCATTGCATAAATATCGGGATGCGCCGTGGCGCTTTTTTGCGAAAAGTTATATAGCTCATATAAAGTTTCCGAAACACAAGGATTCGGGATAAAAAAATACATTTCCTTTGTGACATTTTGCATCATTCTGCATCTAAAGAATAGAAATGGCATACAACGAACAACATACCATCAGGCGCGTGCTCCAAGGGGATACCTCGGCTTTCGGCGAACTTTTCGACCGTTATGGACAGCGTGTCTATGGGCTGGTGGCCAGACTTACGGGCGACAGGGTTGAAGCCGAGGACATCGTGCAGGATGTTTTCCTGAAAGCCTATACCGGGTTGGCATCGTTCAAAGCGAAAAGCAGTTTCTCTACGTGGCTCTTCCGCATAGCCTATAACAGCGCCTTGATGCGCGTGCGCCAGCAGCGATTCCCCACGCTGAGCATCGACGATACGCAGATTGATGCCGTGACCGATGCGATGGCCACAGCGGCACTGGCCGACATGAGCGAGCATCGCATAGCCACACTACAAAAGGCAATATCTCTGCTTACCGCTGAGGAGCAGGCACTCGTGACACTCTACTACTACGACAACCAACCGGTGCGCAACATTGCCTTCATCCTCTCGCTATCGGAAACCGCCGTTACTACGCGGCTCCATCGAATAAGAAAGCGACTTTATGTAATGATACAAAATTTGGAACATGGAACAGAATAGTCAATTCCTCGACCCCGCCTTGCGACACGCATTGAACGAGTCGGATACAGCAATGCCCGAAGGGCTGAAAGCGAAAGTTTTGGGACAGCTTACTGCTACCCCCACCAGTTGTCGTCGCATTCGACGATGGCAGGTGGTGGCTGCGGTTGCTATTATCATCATCGGAGTGGCGGCATTCGCTTTTTGGCCAAAGACGAAAATACAATATTCAGAGAAACCGGTGGCCCTTGTTGTTCCGCATGCGAAAACTACATCTCCAACCGAAACTTCAAAAACCTTGAAAACTTCTGAAGGTCAACGAGTGGTTGCGTCAGACTATAATGAGAATATACAGAAGCCGAAGAGAAAAACCTGTCGTGTTGAGACAACGAGTGTAGCTGCTGCGGAAGAAAACAAACAGGCTGCAACGGAAGCTCACATGGAACATACGACGGAAGCCATTCCAATCTTGCCAGAGGTCACTGCCGTGGAAAAAAACGTTGTTCTTGTGGCAGAAAACAATCCGGTGCAGGAGGAAGTTCTTTCAATATCGGAAAGTGTGGAGGGTATTAGTCGCCATCAACTCCAAATGCTCCGTATGGCCATCGCTGAAGAGCAGATGCAACTGATTTGTGCCATGCAGCAAGATGTAAGAGAATTGTAAGTTTAACATTCTAATAATATAGCGTATGAAAACAATCAAATTATTATCAACCATTCTCTGCTTTGTTGTACTTCCTTTACAGGCACAGACGAATATCATAGCAGCGTACCTGAAACTCATGAATTCAAAAGGTGTTGAGGTTACCCGTAACATCGAGTCGGAGAAAATAGGCAAAAAGATGATAAAAGTGAGTGAGGTCTATGCATTTTCCATGCCGAAAAACAAAATCGATCTCATTCAGAATGTAATAGATGCTTTCAATGAGGACAGCTATAGTAACAACTGTTATTTGCTCAAGCAACACTCTGGACATCTGGAAACATCGGAGAGTCCCATTGAAACCTATCACATCGCGATAGGCAGTAAACCCGAATCAGGAAGATTTGTGAAAAAAATTACTATTGGTGGCCTACAGGGCATGAGTTACATCGTGGCTTGCTTTATGGATACCGATGATGGCATTGAAGGCTGGCGCCACTGCTACGCATTGGAGTGGCAGGATATTAACGAGAATGGTAGGAGGCTGAAGACGATTACCGGCCGGCTTATTATGACCTATTCGGAAATTGTAGACCGCAAAAACAATTCGTTTCTTCAGCCAAACATTAATTTGCCCCAAAATGGAACCTTTAATTTTTTGACGGATAAAAATCAGATACTCATGACGTTTTTAGGCATTAAGACTGCCATAATGAATAGCACGGAAGAGCGACTCGAACAATTTTGTCTCCTAATGAAAAGTTATGTGGAGCAACATGCGGAAAAGGTCAACGTAAAGGACCTTGAGTTATGGTGCGGGGAATTAGAAAATCTCTGTAACCATATCGAAACCAAGTATTTTGATTTGCATTCGCTTGGCATCTCGTATCTCCGTGCTGCCCAGAAAACCCTTAAACAGATATTGGAGCAGGCAGCCTCTTAGGAGATAAAAAAGTGTATATTTATCCGAGATAAAAAGCTATTTGAACATTATGAAAACAATCATCTCTATCCTGCTTAGCATTGTTGCAGTGGTGGGGCAGGCGCAGACGCAGACGAACGATCCAAAAGGATTGTACAAACTCATTGAAATTGTTCATCAAGACGGAAAACATGTAGAGGCAAGTTTCAAGCAGTATAAATATTGTCAGGAGAACATCTCACTTATGATTAATTACTCCCCAACATATTTTGCTAACCAACCTTTCACTTTTAACATTACAAATCCCGACGGCAAACCGTTGTTATTTACGGGCGAATTGTCTAAAACAGAAAACAAGGGAGTTCAAGTTTTCGGTATAACTGATAGCACATTTATTTTACGTTGGTTCAACGACCGAGGCACTATCAACGAGCGTCTGTTCCCCTATCAAACGAACATTGACGAGATATACGAACAGGTAAACGATTCTGCCGATGCCATACTACGGTCATTGAACTTGCTGCAAATGAAGATGGGAGCTAAACAGTTTCGTCTGCAAGGCGTATGGAAACTGCGAGGCAAGCAGCAGACAAACATCGCTACATCACAGTATTGGATAGAACGGAGCAATCAAGAAATCTATCAAATATTTGGCAGCCATGAAGTACTGACGGTTTATGCTAATGCGAGGTTCCCGAAAAGAAATATGCTGTGTGATTTCAATCCATGCACCTATTTAAGTGAAACGGTCTTTGATTGTGACGGGCATGTTGCTATTGTGAATTGGTTTGACAGCGGTACCATTTCTATAACGACTATCGACCCCGAGGGACATCCAAATGTGACAGTTTGGGACCGCTGTAGCTTACCGGAGCATATTCAAGAAACATTTGGCACAAACACACCACAGATGAAAAAGGATATCTCACGTTTCTTTACTGATGAGTTCGAGCAGAAATACGGTTACAAGCCTGATTCCGTCCGTCTTGCATACGAGACTTTCGATTTCGCAGTGGATGCTAATGAACGCAACAGCGCCATCTTTCCCGTTTTGATGCGCTGCGGCTTCGAAAAAGAATACAAGGCTATGAAAGATACGCTCTTGGCACGTTTGATAAGGTGCGAGATAGATGCTGACGAAGCAGTTGGGAGTTATGTCTATTGGTTCTATAAGAATTTCGATCGCCATACGAGTTGTTCTTCTCGATTCTTTCGTAGGCAAAGGTCTGAAACCCTCATCAATTACAGAGAACTAATTTCTGAATACGCCCCCGAACCTGTGGGATGCAAGGTGGACAGCGAAACTTATCTTCTTCGCCTGCCATCCTGTATGGGGGACTTTCCCACATGGGAATGGATGTTGAAAAAGGAGGATGAGTTCAAACAATCAGGTTGCAAGTACTTGATTCTTGACCTCCGCGGAAACCCTGGGGGCAGTGACAGTTACAGCGACTTTTGGGCTCGGATGATGTGTGACTGTGGTGCAATGAACGATCAGCGGTATTTTTACAGGAACACTATCGTTAACAACAAAATGCTGAAGAAAATTTGTGAAACAGAGCCTGGCAGTTTCTTTGATCGGGTTTTGGCCAATACGGATTCTACAGAAGAAGGAGACCTTATCAACTGGATAACATTTGAAAAAGGAACGGGCGAGTATACACCATCGGTAAGTAAAGGTGCCATCATTGTTGACAATTATAGTGCCAGCGCAGGTGAATCGCCGGTTATGTTGGTACGTAATTATTCCAAAAGTCATGCCAAGGTCTATGGCCGCGAACGGACAAATGGTTGCGAACAAACAGGAAATGTTAATACTGTCCGACTGCCAAACAGTGACATTTATTTGAGCTTCCCAATGACTGTAGCCGATACGTTTGAAGAAGCGTGCAAGGATCGTAATCCCGGATATAAGCCCGATGTCATGATTCCCTTGCCGTATCCCCAAAAGCTCACCGACAACATCGACGAATGGGTGTTGTGGGTAGCAAAGGAAATGAAGAAATAAGATCAATTTGTATATTTGCCCCGATTGGAAGGCAGTAGCCGTTACTGAAAGGATACTTTAAAGCAGTTTTAGTGCTACTAAAAAGTTTTAACGGACACCAATATTATGTATATTTGATTTTAGGTATTAATAAATGCATTGGCAAATGACATTGCGACGTTCCGTAAGGAACGTCGCAATATTTGTTTTGGCCATTTTTAGTGTTTGATAGTACAAAAGGCCAGACTTCTGATGCGAAAGCTGGTTTTGGGGTTAAGGGGCTTGGCTGTTGAGCTGGCTGATGGTGGCTTCTACTCGCCGTTGGGTTGTCAGCATACGCGTGCCGAACTCGCTGTCGGACGGACCGACGGGTTCGCGGGCAGAGAAATGGAACTCATGAATCGAGGTCTCGCGGTGGATGCGTGCGATGTTGTTTTCGTTTACGCCACATCCGGCCATGAGGATGATGCGGCCGGCAGCCTGTTCGTTGAGACGGCGAAGCAGAGGGATGCCTGCTTCGGCAGTGGGGGCGAGACCGGAGGTGAGGATGCGGTCGAAGCCAAGGTCGATGATTTGTTCCAAGGCCTGCTCCGGATTACGCACACGGTCGAAAGCCCGATGGAAGGTGGTGCTCATGCCTTGAGCCTCCTGCATCAGCTTGCTGTTGAGTGCAACGTCGATGTCGCCGTCGGCCGTCAGACAACCGAAGACCACTCCGTCGGCACCCAGCTCACGAGCGATACGGATGTCGGTGAGCATGCGCTCGATTTCCATTGGAGAGTAGACGAAATTGCCGCCGCGTGGTCGGATGATGACGTGCAGTCGTGTCGTGGTGAGCAACTGACGGGCCTGTTTGATTTCTCCGTATGAGGGCGTGGTGCCACCTTCGGGAATACCGGCGCAGAGTTCAACACGGTCGGCACCACCATCTTGAGCCGCAAGGCAACTCTCTACGCCGTTAGCACAAATCTCAAAAAGGAACCCGCCTCCTTTTCCTTCCCTATGAAGGGGAGACGGGTTTCTTTGATGATGAGAAGAACAATCTGGAAATCCTTCTCTTTTCATACACTCTTTAATGGAATTTTCTCCACTCTCTTCTGATGACGGCCGCCCTCGAATGGCGTGGCAAAAAACTCGTCCATGATTGCGCGGGCCGTGTCGGTGTCGATGAATCGTCCGGGCATGACGAGCACATTGGCATCGTTGTGCTGGCGGATGAGGTGAGCAATCTCAGGAATCCATGCCAGTCCGGCACGAATCTGCTGGTGCTTGTTCAAGGTGATGGCGATGCCTTCGCCCGAGCCGCAGATGGCAATGCCGGGATAGACCTCGCCCTGCTCGATGCCGCGCGCCAGCGCATGGCCGAAATCGGGATAGTCGCACGACTCCTCAGAGTATGTACCATAGTCTTTGTAGGCCATGTCGTGCTCGTCGAGGTATTGCTTTACGAATTGTTTGAGTTCATAGCCTGCGTGGTCGCTGGCCAAACCTATTAAAATGTCATTCTTCATTTTTGCTTATCACTTTCCACTTTTCACTTATCACTTATCACTTATCACTTATCACTTAAAAATTCCTTCACTTGCTTGTAGACATTCTCGGGCGTGAAACCAAGTTTCTCGTCGAGCACCTTATAGGGAGCCGAGTAGCCAAAGCTCTCCATGCCCCAGATGCGTCCGTTATGACCAACCAAGCCTTCGAGCGTGACGGGCAGGCCGGCAGTAAGACCAAAGATGCGGGCACCTTTGGGCAACACTTCCTGCTGATATTCGTGCGACTGGCGACGGAAGAGTCCTTCGCTGGGCACGCTGACGATGCGCACGCGAATGCCGTCGTTGCGGAGGAGGGTGGCACCCTCGACAAGAGTAGACACCTCAGAGCCTGATGCCAGTAGGATGACATCGTATTTGGCATCAGAACCAGCCACGATATAAGCGCCTCGGCGGGCATTGTCGTAGTTGTTGCCTGCGGGCAGGTTGGTGATGTTCTGCCTCGACAGGACGAGAGCGGTGGGGGTGCTCATGTTCTCCATGGCCATCTGCCAGCAGACGGTGGCCTCTTCGGCATCGGCCGGCCGGAAGACGCGCACGGAATCTTCGCCTTCGTGGTTGCGCAGTTTCTCCATTAGTCGGATTTGTGCTTCTTGCTCAACGGGCTCGTGTGTCGGACCGTCTTCGCCAACGCGGAAGGCATCGTGACTCCAAACAAATTTGATGGGTACCCGCATCAAGGCAGCCATGCGAACCGCAGGCTTCATGTAGTCGGAGAAGACGAAGAATGTGCCGCAGGCAGGGATGACACCGCCATGCAGATTCATACCGATGCAAAGGCAGGCCATGGTGAGCTCGCTTACGCCAGCTTGCAAGAAGGCTCCGGTGAAATCGCCTGGTGCCCATGCATGAGTCTGCTTGAGGAATCCGTCGGTCTTGTCGCTGTTGCTGAGGTCGGCGGAGGATACCACCATGTTGTCGACTTGTTGGGCGAGCAGTGACAGACATGCCGATGAGGCCGCACGGGTGGCAATGTCGGGCTTTTGGGTGAATCCTGTCCAGTCAATAACGGGTGCGTTGCCACTGAACCACTGTCCCATCTGTTCTGCCTTTTTGGGGCTTTCTTCTGCCCATTTTGCTTCAGCAGCCTTTCGCTCTGCCACGATGGCTTTCAGCTCGTTGCGTCGCTGGTCGTAGAGGGCTTGGGTTTCGGGGAAAATCACGAATGGGTTGTCGGGGTTGCCGCCAAGGTTACGGATGGTATTGATGTAGGCATCGCCGCCGAGTGGTGCACCATGAGTCTTCACATTGTGTTCGTAGCTTGACCCGTCGGCCTGCAGGGCACCCTTGCCCATGACGGTATGACCGATAATGAGTGTGGGTTTCCCGTTGCCGGATTGTGCCTTACAGAGAGCCTGACGAATTTCGTCGGGATTGTTACCGTCGATGGTCATGACGTTCCATCCCCATGCGCGGTATTTCATTTCGGTGTCTTCGTTCATGACGTCCTTGCACTCGGTTGAGAGCTGAATCTCGTTGGCGTCGTAGAACATGATGAGGTTGTCGAGTCCGAGCACTCCAGCCAAACGGCCTGCACCCTGGGAGATTTCTTCTTGAATGCCGCCGTCGGAGATATAGGCGTAGATTTTATGCTGCATTACTTCGTGTCCGAGGCGTGCCTCAAGAAATTTCTCGGCCATGGCTGCACCCACGGCGAAGGTATGCCCCTGTCCGAGTGGGCCACTGGTGTTCTCGATGCCGCGCTCTACGTCACGTTCGGGATGACCGGGGGTGGGGGAGCCCCACTGACGGAAGGCCTTGAGCTCGTCGATGGTGAAACGTTTTTGCAGGGCGAGTGCAGAATAGAGCATGGGCGACATGTGGCCTGGGTCGAGATAGAAGCGGTCGCGCCCCGTCCATGTCGGGTTCTCGGGATCGTAGACAAGGAATTCGGAGAAGAGCACATTGATGAAGTCGGCTCCACCCATAGCACCGCCGGGGTGTCCTGACTTGGCTTTTTCTACCATTGAAGCAGCCAGTATGCGGATATTGTCGGCTGCGCGATTCATGATTTCTTTGGTGTTCATAATTCTAAGTTTTTAATTTTGTAGCAAAGTTAATAAAAAACACGCATATAAAAAAATAAATCATGGCATATTTTTAGTCGAATAGTGAGAATAATAAGAAAGGTGGAATAAGAAAAAGCCCGTTGCTAAATAGCGACGGGCTTTGGGGTTGTGTATAGGGTGTGAGTATTACTTCACACTGAACTTGTAAGCGACATGGCTGAAGTATTTCTCGCCAGGCTTGAGCCAAGGAGAAGGCCAGTCTTTCTTGTTCGGAGAGTCGGGATACTTCTGGCTCTCAAGGCAGATAGAGGCTTGCTTGGGATAGGCGATGCCCTTCTTGCCGACCTTTGTGCCGTCGAGGAAGTTGCCAGAGTAAATCTGAATGCCAGGCTCGTTGGTAAAGACTTCCATGAAGATACCAGTTTTGGGAGAGTACACGCTGGCAGCAACGGTGGTGTCGTCGCCCTTACCGTCTTTATACGTATTGAGTACCCAGTTGTGGTCAAGTCCGCGTGCATTCTTGATTTGTTCGAAGTCGGCCTCGCAGCCTTCCTTGATGGTCTTCGGCTTGCGATAGTCCATCGGTGTTCCTTCAACGGGCTTGATCTCACCAGTGGTCATGAAGGTAGAGTCTGACGGTGTGAAGTTGTCGGCATTGATGTAGAGTTCCATGTCGGTACCGGGAACCGACGGGTCGCCATTCAGGTTGAAGTAGGCGTGGTTGGTCATGTTAAGCACGGTCTCTGCATCGGTCTTGCCCTCGAAAGTCATGTCGAGTGTGTTGTCGTCTTTGAGCGTGTAGGTGACTGTTACATCGACGTTGCCGGGGAAGTTGTTGTCGCCGTCGGGTGAGTGGAGGGTGAGCTTGAGCGTCTGGTCGTCAATCTGATTGCCCTCGTAAACCTGATACTGCCATCCGGAGAATCCACCGTGAAGACAGTGTGGACCATTGTTCTTTGGAAGCTGAATCTGCTTGCCGCCTACGGTGATGATACCTTGGTTGATGCGGTTAGCATAGCGGCCGATAGCTGCGCCGAAGTCGCTGGCGTTGTTGACTGAGTCGGCATACTGTGCGATGTTATCATAGCCGAGCAAAACGTCGGTCATCTTGCCTTCACGGTCGGGAACCATAATGGAAACCACGCGGCCACCGAAATTGGTGACGCATACCTCAACATTGTTCTTGTTTTTGAGAACAAAGAGCTGAACCTTCTTTTCGTTGATGGTGGTGTCGAACTTAGCAGGGTCAAGACCCGACTGTGTCAGGTTATTGTTGGCACCGGGTGTGCAGGCAGCAAGCACGGCCATAGCCATTCCTGCGCCGAGGATGAATGATTTTAATGCTTTCATTTTTTTTCTGATAATTGATTAGATTATAAAAAAGACTTTAAGGACCCTATTTGGCATGAAGGTCCTTAAAGTCGTGAATGCAGTTTAGCAGATGCGGCGCGAGCCGTCGCCGATGACAACATCGATGACCTTGGGCTCTTTGCCGTACTTGGCAGAATACTTTTCTTTTGCCTCGGCAATGAACTTGTCGTAGAGTTCGTCTTTCACGAGGTTGATGGTGCAACCGCCGAAGCCACCGCCCATGATGCGCGAACCGGTAACGCCACATTCCTTTGCAATGTCATTCAGGAAGTCGAGTTCCTCGCACGATACGTCGTAGTCTTTAGACAGACCTTCGTGGGTTTCATACATCTTCTGGCCTACGGTCTCGTAGTCGCCGGCAACGAGTGCGTCGCAGACAGCCAGCACGCGGTCTTTTTCTCCGAGCACATATTTAGCCCGCTTGTAGTCTTCTTCGCCAACCTCAGCGTGAACCTCGTCGAGCTGCTCCCATGTGCAGTCGCGCAGGGTCTCGATGGTCAGGTCAGGATGCTTGGCAGCAATGTGCTTCACAACGTTCTCGCAAGAGTTGCGACGGTCGTTATAAGGAGATCCTACGAGCTCGTGCTTAACGCAAGAGTTGAGCAACACCAGTTTGTAGCCTTTCGGGTCGAAGGGGAAATATTCAAACTCGCGGCTGCGGCAGTCGAGGCGCATGAGCTTGCCGGCCTGTCCGAAGACGCTGGCAAACTGGTCCATGATGCCACAGTTCACACCGACATATTTGTGCTCGGTAGCCTGTCCGGCAAGCACGAGGTCCCACTTCGAGACTTTGTTGTCGCCGAAGAGGTCGTTCAGTGCGAAAGCAAAGCAGCTTTCCAATGCAGCCGACGATGACATACCTGCGCCGAGGGGAACATCGCCCGAAAATGCAGTGTTGAAGCCTTTAACGTCAACGCCCAGTGCGCGCATCTCCTGAACGATACCATAGATGTAGCGCGCCCAACTGGTACGCGGTCCTTGCGGGTCGTCAACCTTAAACTCTACGCGGTCTTTCAGGTCGATGGCATAGCACATGATGGTGTTCAGACCGTTGGGACGAATCTCTGCCATGATGCCGCAGTCAACAGCACCGGGGAATACGAATCCGCCGTTATAGTCGGTGTGTTCACCGATGAGGTTAATACGTCCGGGAGAATGATAGATGTTTCCGGTTTTTCCGTCGAAATGCTTGATGAAGCGACTTCTTACGTGTTCGATATCCATAATTTTTTTGTTTAAGATTAATAATATGATGTTAATTCTTACAGTCTCCCTTCCGATGAGGGAGACTGTAAGTGTTAGGTTTTCTTATTTCTTTGCTGGTTTGCAGCCGATGAGTGCATAGTAGAGCAGGAAGGCGAGCATGGCAACCACGAGCCAGTAGCTCTGGATGTCACCGACAGACTTGGCCATGAGGTTCTGGATGAGCGGCATCACACCACCACCGACAACCATTGTCATGAACAGACCGGAAGCCGAAGCGGTGAACTTGCCCAGACCTTCAGTGGCAAGGTTGAAGATGGCGCCCCACATGACAGAGGTGCAGAGACCGCAGAGGATGACAAACAGTACCTTGGTAGGTACAACGGCATCGATGTTGAGGAAACCGATCTTCAAGTTCATGGTCTGAGTCTCGGGCATGATGATGGCAATGATGAGGAATACAATAGCCACTGCAGAGGTAACCATCAGCTGTACGCGCGATGAAACCTTACCGGAAATGAATGCACTGGTAAAACGGCCGACGAGCATCAGTAACCAGTAGACACCGGCGATGGCTCCGGCAACAGCCATGTTTCCGAGAACACCTCCAGGGGTGCCAAGGTAGAACAGCAACTGTCCGGGGATTCCGATTTCGATACCTACATAGAAGAAGATGGCGATGATGCCCAGTACGAGGTGACGATAGCTGAGTGCACCTTTCACGCCTTCCATGACGTTGGTCTTTTCGGTTTCGGGTTCTTCAATCTTGGTGAAGTAGATGATGACGAAGGAAACGGCAAAGATGGCCATAGCAATCATCAGCAGCGGAGCTACAGAAGAAAGGGTGGTCTCCTTTGTGATTTCGCCAATCATGGCACCGGCAAGCATCGGGGTAAGCGTAGCTGCCAAAGAGTTGAGCGAACCACCAGTCTGAATGAGCTGATTGCCGCGGTTGCCACCGCCACCAAGCAGGTTCAGCATCGGGTTGACTACGGTGTTCAGGATGCAGACGCAGAAACCGCAGATGAAGGCACCGAGCAGATAAACGATGTAGGTGCCTATGGCATTGGCATCCATAGTGCTCGAACAATACTGTACGGCGATGCCGATGAAACCCAGAGCAAGAGCTACGAGAGCAGTCTTCTTGTAACCAATCTTCGTAATCATGACACCTGCGGGGATACCCATGAACAGGTAGGCGGCAAAGTTCATCATGTTGCCAACCATGCCAGCCCAGTCATACTGCTGTTTCCAGATAGTGCCGAACGGTGCGGCCATGTTCGTGACGAACGAAATCATTGCAAACAGGAACATCATGGCGATGATGGCCACGATAGCTCCATTCTTTTTTTGTTTTTGTTCCATTTTTAATGCTTTTAGTTATTATGTTATTGATAATTCGATGTTATTCACGACGCTAATGGTCTTATTTCTCTACGCCGAATTTGTATACGGTCTTCTGTTTGTACTTCTGGTGGGGCTTGAGCACTACCGACGGGAAATATGGACGGTTGGGCGAGTCGGGGAAATGCTGAGCCTCGAAGCAGATGGCCGAGCGGCGCGGGAATGTGGCTCCGTTTTGACCTTTGTAGCCGTCGGCCCAGTTGTCTGTGTAGACCTGTACACCGGGTTCGGTGGTATAGACATCCATCGTGCGGCCACTGTTTGGCTCTACGATGCGCGCGGCAAACGAAAGTTCACCCTCTTCGCGCTTGTTCAGCACGAAGCAATGGTCGTATCCGGCACCATTCTTGATTTGCTCGTGGTCGGCATTAATGTCGCGGCCAACGGGCTTGGCGGTACGGAAGTCGAACGGTGTGCCCTCTACTTTGAGAATCTCGCCCGTGGGGATAGAAGTCTCGTCGATGGGCAGATAGAAGTCAGCATTGATTTCGCAGACGAGGTCGTCGATGGTCGGCGTGGGGTTGGCGATGCCGGCCAGCGAGAAGAATCCGTGCGACGTGAGGTTGACGATGGTCTTTTTGTTGGTGGTTGCCATGTATTCGATAACCAGCTCATTCTCATCGGTAAAAGAGTAAACAACTGTGATTTTTACTTCACCCGTAAAACCTTCTTCGCCATAGGGGCTCGTGTATTCAAGTACAAGCGTCTGGTCGTTCATCTGACGGGCATCCCACACGCGGGCGTTCCAGCCGCTCTTGCCGCCATGCAGGCAGTTGGGACCGTTGTTGATGGCCAACTGGTATTCCTTGCCGTTGAGCTGGAACTTACCTTTGGCAATGCGGTTGCCGTAGCGGCCGATGAGCGTAGAGAGGTAGGGTTCGGGCGAGTTGACAACATCCTGAATATTGTCGTGTCCTTGAATGATATTGGCCAGTCGGCCTTCGCGGTCGGGTACCATAATGGCAACGATGGCGCCTCCGTAATTGGTTATGGCGACTTCGTTGCCAACACTGTTCTTTAATACAAATAAGTCGGTTTCTTTACCGTTTATCGTGGCTTGGAAGTTTTCGCGCTTCAAGCCACAAACCATGTCTGTCTCTGATAAGTTTGCCATATTTTTGTCAAATTTGAAGTTTTTAGATTGATGCCTGCAAAGTAACACAAAAAAATTGACAAAAGCAAATGAAAACGTGAAAAATAATATGCCCTTCACGTTAAAAACAATTAAATGACATGGCCGCAAGATTAAAACGGCGAGGCGAATGCTTATCTTTCGAATGAAATTTTCACGAGAATTTCTTGGTAAAGATTAGACTTTCACGAAAAAATCCTTAAGGAATCAGGTCGAAAAGATGGTCTTTCGCGTTGATTTCCCTAAGGAATCTTCCACAAGTCGGTTTATGTCTCAGTGGATTTAATCTTCGTTTTCGAATCGTCGGTGCTTACGTTCCGGGGCATTGAAGTCGCGGCGCTCGTCGCGTCCGAATCGCTTTTCCCGTTTGTCGAAATGGCGGTTGTCTCGTCCATAGCGTTTTTCTTCTTTTCCGAACTTGCGTTCGCCTTTGCCGAAGGGCTTCCGGCCTTGTTCGAAACGTCGGCCTCCGCGATGGTCGTTGTGCTCGTCGTCGTTGTCGCGACGTGGCTTTTGCTGTGGACGAAGCTGTCCGCGATAGTCGCGTTCGAAGGAATGGAAGGTGAAAGAACGGATGTCGCCCTCTTCGTTTTCCTCTTCTTCCTCGAAGCGGCGTTTGAAGTCACGGTTTTTCTTGAAACGTCGCGTCTCGGCCATTTCTTGCTTCTCTTTTTCAGTCTTGACGATGCCGCCTTCTTCCCTAAAGGCCTTCATGCGACCTTCAAACATGGCATATTTTCGAAGTTCGCACTCAAGGCTTCCGTTGAAAAGCGGTGTTTTCAGGCTTGGTTTTAGGCCAATCTGGTCGAAGCATTCCTCGCGGTAGCTGAGTACATAGGCCGTGTTGCCTCCGAAGGCGTGTTTCAGTCGTTCGCCAATCATTTTATAGGTTGCGAGCAGGTTGGGTGTGGTAATGCGTTCGCCATAGGGTGGGTTGGTGACGATGATGGCGGGCTTCTCCGGTTTTTGGAAATCCTTGAAATCTTGCAGCTGTATGGTGACATCCTTGCCAAGACTTGCCGCCTTCACGTTGAGGTTGGCTTTTTGTACGGCTTTCGGATCATTGTCGTAGCCATAGACGTGGTGTTCGAATGATCGCTCGTTAGAGTCGTCGTTATAGATGGAGTCGAGCAGGTCGGCGTCGAAGTCGGGCCATCGCTCAAAGGCGAACGACTTCCGAAAGATTCCAGGAGCGATGTTTCTGGCGATGAGTGCGGCTTCAATGGCAATTGTTCCTGATCCGCAGAAGGGATCGATGAAGTCGGTTTCGCCCCGCCAGCCGGTCATCAGAATGATACCCGCAGCTAAGACCTCGTTGAGCGGAGCCTCCACGCTTTCCTGCCGGTAGCCACGTCGGTGGAGCGACTCGCCCGATGAGTCGAGCGAGAGTGTGGCATCGTCTTCGGCAATGTGGATGTGCAGACGGATGTCGGGATTCGCCACGCTGACGTTGGGTCGTGTGCCGGTACGCTCGCGGAACTGGTCGGCAATGGCGTCTTTAACTTTGTAGGTGACGAAGCGCGAGTTGCGGAACTCGTCGGAGTAGACCACGGAGTCGACGGCAAAGGTCTTGCCCGGCTCGATGTATTGGCTCCAGTCGATTTCCTTCACCTCGTCGTACATCTCTTCGGCCGAGCGCGCCCGGAAGTGGGCTATTGGTTTCAGTATGCGGATGGCAGTGCGCAACTGTAAGTTGGCGCGGTACATTGTTTCCTTATCGCCTGTGAAGCTGACGACCCGTCGGCCTGGTTTGATGTTGTGGGCGCCTATACCAACCAGTTCTTCGGCTAGCACGCCTTCGAGTCCCATGAATGTTTTCGCGATAAGCTCAAATTCCTGTTCCATTGATGTATTCTTCTTCTATGCTGTTGATTTGTTCTTTTTTATATTTCTTGGTCTTGGGCTTCATGTCTTTGGTTACCCACGCATTGGCTCCTACGATGCAACCTTCGCCGATGGTGATGCGCCCCAGAATGGTGGCATTGGCGTAGACGATGACGTTGTCTTCGATGATGGGGTGGCGAGGGATGCCCTTGATGGGATTCCCGTCTTCGTCAAGTGGGAAGCTCTTGGCTCCGAGTGTGACACCTTGGTAGAGTTTCACGTTGTTGCCGATGATGCAGGTAGCACCAATGACGACGCCAGTGCCGTGGTCAATGGTGAAATGGTGTCCTATGGTCGCGGCGGGATGGATATCGATACCGGTCTCAGAGTGTGCCAGCTCGGTAATCATCCTTGGCAGCAATGGCACGCCGAGCTTGTGAAGCTCGTGGGCAAAACGATAGTTGGTAAGTGCCTTGATGACGGGGTAGCAGGCTATAACCTCGCCGTAGTTGTCGACAGCAGGGTCACCATTGTAGGCCGCCTCGATGTCGGTTGCCAGCGTGTTGCGAATCTGCGGCAACTTGCCGATGACCTCGATGGCCAGTTCGCGGGCACGTTCTTTCAGAGCAGCACTTTGTTGGCAGTTGCAGTTTTCATCAGCATTGCCGAAACACAAGCCTGCAAGAATCTGGTCGGTCAGCCGCCGTTCCAGGCGTTCTACGTTTACGCCGATATGATAGTTGATGGTTTCAAGATGAACAGTCGACCTGCCATAATAGCCTGGGAAAAGGATTGCCCGCAGCAAGTCGATAATTTCTTCGAGCGTATTGCCCGATGGAAGTGCATTTCCGTCGCGATGCTGGTAGAACAATCCGCGAAGTGAGTCTTTTTCGCTCAGTTGTTCTACCGCCTTGGTGAGCTTTTGTATTTGTCCGTTGCTGCTCATCTTTTTTGTGTTCAATAAAATAATCTGGGTGCGAAGGTACAAAAAAAGTTTGAATGTTGCAACTTTTTACGGTTTTTGATACGTCTAACAATCAGAATTAACAAGAAAAATTATAAGGAAATGAAGAATTTTGTGTATTGTTTATTGTTTTTGGCATGCGTCTTCAGCTTGTCGTCGTGCGAGAGGCAGGTGAAAAAATCGTTGCCGGAAGGAATTGAAAGAGAGAAAAGAACGTGTGACGTGACTGATTTTGAGCGAATCGAGGTAAATGCTTTTTGTGATGTCAAATTTGTTCAAGATGGTTTAACTCGCGTCGTGATAGAGGGAAGGAAAAAAGATTTGGACAGATTGTCTGTTCAGGTGAAAGACGAAACTCTTGTCATTGGATACGACGAAAAGAAGACGGGTTCACACAGGCGTGATGTCAGCGGATACAAGAGGGTCAGGGTCTTGGTGTCTTCGCCCGACCTTATTGCATTGAATATGAAAGCTGCGGGGAGTATAGAAACCGAAGGTCTACTCGACACCGACACCCTTGATGTCGTTGTCCATGGTGCTGGAAATGTAGAATTTGAGAGAGTGGTCTGCGATGTGCTTCAGCTACAGCTGCAAGGCGCGGGCAACGTGGAATTTGACAAGTTGACGGCGCAACATTCCAACATTCGCTTGCAAGGCGTAGGCAATATTGACGTCGATTTCGAAAATAGCGGAACGGCTAATTGCCGGTTGGACGGTGTCGGCAATGTTGAGTTGAAAGGCACACTCAACCAGCTGAAGAAAGAAGTCCACGGTGTAGGCCGAATTGATACAGGCAGGCTGAAGACAAGATAAAAAAGGTTGAAAAGTTGAAAGGTTGAAAGGTTGAACAAAATAGAGGCCACACCCTTTGTTCAACCTTTCAACTTTTCAACTTTTTTTGATATGATCACGTAGATAATGACGGGTGCACCGATAAGGGGCGTTACGGCATTGAGCGGAATGATGCCCGCCTCGCCTGGCAATGTGCTGACAAGGTTGCAGAGCAGCGCAATGGTGCTGCCGGTGAGCATGGTCAGTGGCAGCAGGCTGCGGTGGTTCTCGGTACGCAGCAGCAGCCTTGTGATGTGAGGAACGGCCAGGCCGATAAATGCCACGGGACCGCAGAACGCGGTGGCGGTGGCGGTGAGCATTCCCGTCACGATAAGCAGCAGGTTGCGCGTGCGTCGCATGTTCATTCCCAGGTTCTCGGCATATTGCTCGCCCAAAAGCAGTGTGTTCAATGGCTTTATCATGAGCAGCGCATAGACAAGTCCGACAGTGGCGGCAATCGCGAAGATAGGTAGCTGTGCCATAGAAACGTTGGCAAAACTGCCCATGCCCCATATCATGTACGACCGCACACCCTCTTCGGTGGCTGAAAAGTTGAGCAGCGAGATGACCGACGACGAGAGGTAGCCCACCATGATGCCGATGATGAGCAGCATGACATTGTTGCGGACGATGGTGGAGAAGAGGAAGATGACGGCTGTGACGGTCATGGCTCCGGCGAAGGCAGCAGCCAGCACCGCCATGAAGCCATTTAGCGAAAGCAACTCGGTAGACAGTGTGCCTCCGAAAAGCAGCATCACAAGTGCCACGCCCACGCCAGCTCCGTTGGTGATACCAAAGACCGACGGTCCGGCCAACGGGTTGCGGAAAGCAGTCTGCAGCATCAGTCCGCTTGTGGCGAGCGAAGCACCGCACAAGATGGCTGTCACAATCTGCGGCAGGCGAATCTCGCGCACAATGAATTGCCAGCTCTCGTTGCTCGAACTATTGCCGGAAAGAATACCCCACACTTCGTTGGCGGGTATATATTCCGATCCTGCCATCAGGTTGGCTGCCGTCAATGCCAGCATGGCGACAGACATGCCGACAGCGTATCTCAGTAGTCTATAGTTCATAGTTCATAGTTCATAGTTCATAGTGTAGAGTTCATAGTGTAGAGTGTAGAGTGTAGAGTGTAGAGTTGGCTGGCGCATAGCAGTAATTACTCATTACTCATTAATTTTTCACTTATCACTTATCACTTATCACTTCTTTAATCCACACGCTTATGGCGAAGCAGAGGATGGTGATGCCGGCACTGGCCAGCCATTTCAGCAGTTCGTGCTCTATCGGCAGGTAGTCGAACGAAACGATGCCCGCCACTACAGGAATGCCGAACAAAATCCAGTCGGCACCCGATTTCATTTTATAGTCCATAGTGCATAGTTCATAGTTCATAGTGTAGAGTGTAGAGTGTAGAGTTGGCTGGCGCATAGCAGTAATTACTCATTACTCATTACTCATTACTCATTAATCTTAACTCCTTAACTCCTTATTCATTATTTTATATTTCTATCAGGTCGCTCATCACGCTGTCGCTCACAAACAGTCCCTCTTTTGTGAGGTGGATGTGGTTGTTGTCGATGTGCAGTAGTCCCCTCCTCAGATGATCAGTGGCATTGTCCAACAGTCTTTTACGCCATGTTGCGTCAATGCGCTGCAAGTCTATTCCGTCGGATGTGCGTAATGCCGTTGTAATCAGGTCGTTATATCTCGTTGTTTCATCTAACAGTTCTATTTCTGTTGGCAATGAGTCGTGCTCAATCGCGTCGATGTAAGCCTTGACGTTAGCCATGTTCCACGAGCGTTTCTCGCCATCGTATGAGTGGGCTGCCGCCCCGATACCCACATAAGGCGTGCCGTTCCAATAGATGGAATTGTGGCGCGAGCGGAAGCCCGGGCGGGCGAAGTTGCTGATTTCGTAGTGTTCAAAGCCAGCCTTGTCCATTCGTTCCATCAGCCATTCATACATGCTGCGCCACACCTCCTCGTCAATCGGCTCCGTCTTGTTCTTCTTCATCTCGCGATAGAGTGGTGTGCCCTCCTCGATGGCGAGGCTATAGGCCGAAACGTGCTGTACGTCGAGCAGCAAGGCCTTCTCCACGTCGTCCTTCCACTCGTCCAGCGTCTGGTCGGGAAATCCCAGCATGAGGTCGATGCTCACGTTGTCGATGCCCGCATCGTGCAGTAGCTCCACCGCCTTGCGTGCCTGGCTTGCCGTGTGTCGCCGATGCAGTCGGCGCAGTCGGTTGTCGTCGAAAGTCTGGATGCCCATCGACACACGATTCACCGGCAGCCGGCGCAGCGTAGCAGCCAGTGTCTCGTTCACATCGTCGGAGTTCACCTCCATCGTCACCTCGACCTTCCCCGAGTCCTCCAAAGGGAGGGGAGATGAGGGATGAGTGTTCCCGTTATCATTAATGGTGTCGAACAGTTGCTCCAGCAATGCTGGTGGCAGTTGCGAGGGCGTGCCGCCCCCCAGATAAACCGTCTGCCATGCCCGATTGTCGCCGCGCAGCATCAGTTCGCGGCACAGCGCAGCCACGTATCGGGCTTTCCACTCAGCCCCGAGCGTCGTGGAGTAAAAGCCGCAGTAGGAGCAGCGGCTCGCGCAAAACGGAATATGAACATACAACCCTGGTATCATCCGGATGCAAAGTTACGGAAAATCGAGTGAAAAGCCAAATGAATTTTTGGTAAAGGAGAAATTGATATGTTAAAATTGTGGGTTTCGGCGGTTGCAATTTTAACACGTGTAAGCGCACGAAAAGGGCAGGGTGGGCTGTTGGTCGGGTGGGAACGAGATGGCCGATTGTGCGACGATTTTTGTAGTGTGTTGGTTGTCAATGTATTAACGCGGCACACCGCGTCCCTACATGCAAATGGAGTGCCTTTTGATTTGCGAAAGATATATGTTTCGGGTTGCGAAAGCTTAGCTTTCGGGTGGTGAAAGCTTAGCTTTCAGGGTGCAAAAGACGGTCTTTTGGAAGGTGAAAGATATATATTTCGCGTTTGAAGGGGGAGTGAAGGGGGAGTTGAAGGGACGATAGAGGGGCAAAATGAAATGTTAAATCGAAAACTGCGCTTTAACATTTCGTGTTGTGAGAGATATATGTTTCGGCTGTTGATTTAAGATTTGTTTGCAAATGCAAAGCCTCAGCCTAAAGGGAAGGAAAAACGGGCAACGGATGAACACGGAAGAGCACGGAATAAGATAGCATTAGCGTGTAGGGACGCGGCGTGCCGCGTTGAATAATTTGCAGCGGATGAACACGGAAGATCACGGAATAAAATTCCGTTTGCATGTAGGGGAAAGCAAGTGCTTCGCTAATGAATAATGAGTAATTCCTC
>CACYRB010000030.1 GCA_902776685.1 uncultured Prevotellaceae bacterium | reverse complement strand
CCATACGCTTGGCCAATGCCACCACCTCCTTGCGCTCGTCCAATGCCGTGGGCTTATAGGCATCGATAAGGTCGTCGAGGAGTTTATATACATTGGCTGTTGTCGATGCCATACGGTGTTTCAACACGTAGTCCGCATAGGTCTCATAGCCAAGCAACTGTGCCATCTCGCGTCTCAGGTTCACCAGTCGCGTGCAGATGGCAAAGTTGTTCTGTTCGTTGTCGTGAGTGCACACCGTGTTTCTTGCCATGTAGAGCTGCTGTCGCAGTTCACGGCGAGTAGAGTAGGTCGTGAACGGGCCGTACGACGGCGCATCGAGCGTAATCACCCAACCCTCGCATCCGTTTTCCTTTGCCGTCATGGCCGCAGCTTCGCGAGCCGTCTCGGGCAACCCGTCAAGGTCGTCTTCATTGGTCAGGTGCAACTGAAACGCCTTGTTCTCCTTCAGTACATTTTGCGAGAACTGCAGCGTCAGCAGGCCGGCCTCCTCTGTAAGCTTTCTCAGTTGGGCTTTCCCGTCCTCGTCAAGCAACGCGCCGCTGCGCACAAATCCGTCGTAGCAGTCGTCGAGCAGCCGTTGTTCCTCCGCCGTCAGTTCGCGGTGATGCTCATACACCTGTTTCGTGCGTTCAAAAAGCTGCCTGTTCAACGAAATGTCGTTGGCATGTTTCGTGAGCAGGGGGCTCATCTTTTGAGCCAGCTCGTCCAACTCGTCGTTGGTCTCTGCGCTGAGCAGGCACGAAAAAACGTTCGACACGCGGTCAAGCAGGTCGTAGTAGTGTTCGCCCTTTGCCGTGTCTACATATATAATCGTGTTGTCAAATGTCGGCTCCTCTGGATTATTAACAATCTTGTCTATCTCCTCCTTCTCACGTTTCATGCCCTCAACAAACGCCTCTTCAAAGTCTTCGGTACGTATCCGGTCGAAAGGCACGGTGTCGTGCACCGTGTTGTAGGGTTCAAAAAAGGGATTAATTCTTTCGTTCATTGCTTGTTTTCTCTATAACGAAGGCAAAATTACAAATTTTCCTTTATTTTGCCGATATCTTCGGGTCGTTTTAACTTTTATTATCTACATCTCGCAGTCAAGCCTGTTGCGCCAAAGATATTTGCGGGTTTCATGAACAATCATCCCGTTAAGAAAAAGCAGCGACAGCAGGTTTGGAATAGCCATCAGTGCATTCATGCAGTCGGCAATGTTCCACACGATACTAAGATTGGCCACACTTCCGATGAACACGGCAGCAATGTAGAGCCAGCGGTATCCTTTTGTCCATCGTCTGCCTTTAAGGTATTCCATGGCGCGCTCACCGTAGTAGCTCCACCCCAATATGGTGCTGAAGGCGAACGTAAGCAACCCGAAACTCAGAAGCGGAGCTCCGACGTAAGGAATCTTCCCGAAAGCCATCTTGGTAAGAGCAGCACCGTCATTAATACTGATGTCGGGATAGTGGATGATGCTGCTCACAATGACAATACCAGTGAGCGCGCAGATTACCACCGTGTCCCAGAACGTACCGCTCGACGACACCAATGCCTGGCGCACCGGGTTGCGGGTTTGTGCTGCTGCAGCCACAATTGGTGCCGAGCCCAGTCCCGACTCGTTCGAAAACAGCCCTCGCGCAATACCGTAGCGGGCAGCTGTCATGATTGTAGTCCCGGCAAAGCCGCCTCCCAACGCTGCAGGACTGAAAGCCGACTGGAAAATAAGTCTTATGGCAGGCCACACATATTGAGCATTGCAGAAGAGAATGTAGATGCAGCCGACAACATAGAACAGTGCCATGAACGGCACCAGCGCGGTACAAACCCGTGCAATGCTCTTCACACCGCCCAGGATGACGGCACCGGCAAGCAAGCACACGACGCCTCCCGTGACGTAAGGAGAAATGCCGTATGTGGTATCTGCGATGGTGGCAATGGCGTTAGCCTGAACCGTGTTGCCAATGCCAAAAGCGGCGCAGGCCGTGAAGACGGCAAACAGTCTCGCCATCCATTTCCATCCCAGTCCATGCTCCAAAGCATACATTGGTCCTCCCAACATCTTCCCGTCAGCAGTCTTTTGCCTGTATTTGATAGCCAACAGTCCCTCCGCATATTTGGTTGACATACCAAATACACCGGTTAGCCAGCACCATAGCACGGCACCTGGTCCGCCCAGGGCGATGGCCGTAGCTACGCCAATAATGTTCCCAGTTCCAATGGTCGCGGCAAGTGCAGTAGCCAAAGCACCGAACTGCGACACGTCTCCTGTGGCCTGGTGATCCCTCTTCACCGACAACTTAATGGCAGTAAAGATTCGCAGTTGAGGGAACTTCAGACGAAAGGTGAGGAATATATGAGTGCCCAGCAGGAGGATAATCATGGGCCATCCCCAGAGAAAACCGCTCAGTTGTTCAAAAAAATGGTTCATCAGTTATAAATCGCTCTTATGTGGTTTACTTTACTGTTTATTTCATTTCTCAAATCGTATGGAAACATTCTCAAATCCCATAGCGCGCATGAAATTGCCGAACTGAGTAACCGCATTTCGCTTGGCGCTCATGACGTTTTCTTTGTTCATGCAGCGTTGCTTCATTTGTGAAGCAGCTCGCAAATACAATCTCTGCCTCGTCTCATCGTTCCAAGTACCGCTCTCGAAAAACGAGACCGTTCGTGCCTCATCAATGAAATGCTCGTCAAGGAGTTTTATTTCGGGCAGTGTCACAACCACAGAATCTCCTTTGCTCTTCATCCATTCGTTACCTACGTCATTCATGTCGATGCCTAAACGAAGCGTACCGTAATAGATACGCACCAGTTCGTCGTCACCAAAGAATCCTGTCCTTACCGTATCCACAATTTCCTCGTCATATACAGTCAGGAACTCCCATTCGCCAATAGCTTTGATAGATTGAATCTGGGTCGGCGTCATCTGAGTGATGTCGGTTTGTTTGATACCGATGCGGTTTCCTGTAAAGAAATATACAAGAATAGCAGCACCTACGATAATAAACATCATGATGCAGATGAATGTCATCCACAAACCCTTTGAAAGTTTGTTGACAATAAATTGAAAATTATTGTAGTGTTTACTGTCTTCGTTTTGCGATGTTTTCCGCAACTCAATATCTTCACCCTTCACTTCTAATCTCCTTTACTAATTCTTTGATAGATAAATCTTTACGGAATGTTACGGTAATGTTCTTTTCTTTAAATCCCATTTGCGTCACGATGGGAATGATGGTACGAGCTGCATTCTCACGAGCCGTTTCAATGATATTCATTTTGGGGATGTCGTTTACAATTGCCTGTCTGCCTTGGCGTTCGTATATGGTGAGTTCTTCATCGCTGAAGTTACGACGGGTCAGGGCAACATATCGTCTGACCTCATCGTGCTGGATGCGCGTACTTGTCATTACTACTTGAGGGTCGGGTAAAATTAGTTCTATCTTGTCGCCTCTTTTCTGCACATTACCCTTCGAGAATCCATTAAAGTCTACGTATGCCTTAATGGTAGCCTCAATGGGTATAGCCACCTTTCGTTTCCCCAAAGGCAGGTCAATATTAAAGTCCTGATGTATTATGGAACCGCTTATTTTCAACTGGTCGTCATGAGTGATGATTTTTCTTACGTTATATTCCGAAGCATATAGTTTAGAACATTTCTGAATCTGATGAATCATCATTGGAATTGTGTCAATGGCAATTTCGTCTTTCTTATGTTTCTCTCCGTTACATCCACAAAGAAAGGCCATAGACATTATTATATATATAGGAAGAATTTTTCTCATTCTGTTTGATATGTTTTCGTAATTCACATGAGCAACATTAAGCATTTCCGTGTCTGCCTTAACTTTGTCAATCGACACTTTATGTTGCTCATTACTAATTGAGTGCAAAGTTACGAAAAAAATATCAAATTATTACTTTTCTCTCTTCTTTTTTAAAAAGCGATTAAACTTTTCAAAGTGATTCGCGTCAAAATAATAAATGACCAACAACACGTAATTAATTATAAAAAGAAAGGTTTAGACAATGAAAAAATTATTATTTACAGCAATTGCCATGGTTGTTTTCAGTTTGAATACAATGGCACAGAGTGAAAACCAGCAGCAAGGTCGTCGCGGAATGAACAAAGAAGATATGGTAAAATTCCGTACAGAACGTATGCAGCAGCAGTATGGCTTAAGCGAAGCACAGACAGCAAAAGTCTTGGAATTGAATACCAAGTACATGGATAAGTTGCCTTTGGGTGGCCGCCCGGGAGCTCCCCGACAAGGCCGTCGACCTGCAGGTGGTGTTGACAAACGTCCCCAGGGAAACCATATGAATGTCAGCCCTGAGCAGCGCGAAGCTCGGATGAAAGAGATGAGAGCTAACCGTGAGGCTTACGAAAAAGAACTGCAAAACATACTCAGTGAAGAGCAGTTTGCGAAATATCAAGAGGATATGAAGAACATGCGCCAGCGCGGCCCACGTAATAATCGTCAAAACGACGGAAAGTAAAATACTTCTTATATCGCAATAGGTATAACTGACACTGTTTACAAGGATGACAACACCTCCCAACGAAAATGCGGGAGGTGTTTTTATGTCTTATAAAACAATTTATTTCTTTATTTTTTGAGTACCAGATTTTGTCACGTTTTTTGGTACGGTCAGTACCAAGCGTTGGTACTGACCGTACCAACGCTTGGTAGCCACGCTACCAACAAGTGGTAGCCAGCCTACCACAAAGCGGTAGGTGAGCTTGGAATACATATAAAAAACACCGTTTCAATTATCGAAACGGTGTTTATGTGTAGAGGGGTTGGGCAAGCTGTTTATTTTTTCAACTCGACGAACTGCAACTTGTCGGTGTCGATGGTGGGTTTGCGGTCGGCAACTGCTTTCATCGTAACGCTGTTAGAGCGGGTCCAAGGCGAATAGACAACACGGCCGTCGCTGACAATGCCAATGCGAAGATTTTTGGGCGTACTTTGCCGATGTCCGTCAGTCTGACTGATGCTGACGGTGATTTTCTTTCCGATGGTCTGAGCCTCGAACTTATAGAGGGCGTAGTCGCCGCTGCGGTAGCCGAAACCATTGCCGCTGTCTTCGTAGAGTGTGCCGAGGGCGGTGCCGTCGGCTGCGGGGTTGACGAGTAGGGTGAGCGAGTCGGTGTTGAGGTCAACGGTGCTCTGGCAGAGGTTGGCCATGGGTACGATGGCTCCCGGACGCAGAGCGACGTAGGCCTGATAGTTGTCAGCGGGCTCATCGTCGAAGGCAATAATGTCCCAGTCGCCGGTAGGTAATTGCGGCTGACGGGCCCAACGAGGAATAATGAGCAGATCGTTGCCAAGGAGATAGGCTTGCTGTTCGCCGCGCAGCCGGGTGTCACGGGTGTCGGCAAAGAAGACGGGGCGCATGATGGGCATTCCGTCGACGGATGACTCGCGGAAGAGGGTATAGATGTAAGGCAGCAGGCGATAGCGACGGTTGATGGCTGTACGGCAGGCCTGTTCGGTGGTAGCCCCCATGGCCCATGGCTCTTGGTTGACGGTTCCGTCGCAGCTGTGGTTGCGCACGAAGGGGAAGTAGACGCCGGTAGCGGTCCAGTGGGCGAGCAGGTCGGGGGTGCAGTCGTTGAGGAATCCGCCGATGTCGGGACCATTGAAACATTGTCCGGTGAGTCCCATGTTGAGTGTCATGGGGATGCTCATGCGCATATGGCTATACCATGAGCTGTTGTCGCCGGTCCATGTGGCAGCATATCGTTGACCGCCCAGGAAGTTTGAACGCGACAGCACGAAGGGGCGTTTGTCGGGATTGGCTTGCAGAATACCGTCGCGAGAGGCGCGTACCATGTTGAAGCCATATTGGTTGTGATAGCGCAGGTGGGGACCTGGAGCAAGACCGTCGCCGCCAAGATGAACATTATCTTCGGGCATGGAGCCGTCGGGACCTCCGAAGACGCTGGGCTCGTTCATGTCGTTCCACACACCGTCAACACCTTGCGACATGAAGTCTTTATAGAGTGTTCCCCACCACTGGCGTACCTCAGGACGGGTGAAGTCGGGGAAATGGCTCTTGCCGGGCCACACATTGCCTTCATACACTTGGCCGTCTTTGTCGCGAACCCAATAGTCGCGGTCGGTACCGGCCTTGTCGACAAAATACTGGCCGTCGGCCTTTACACCAGGGTCAATCATATAGACCGACTTGAAGTTCTTGCTGTGCAGATAGTCGTTGAGCTGGCGCGGATTGGAGAATTCGTTTTTGTTAAAGGTAAAGATGCGATAGTCGTCCATATAGTGAATGTCCATCCAGATGACGTCGCATGGAATTTTCTTGAGACGCATGGTGTCGGCAATCTCTTTTACGCGGGTGTCGGGATGATAGCTGAAACGACATTGCTGATAGCCGAGCGACCATAGCGGCGGCAGCTGCATGGTGCCGCTGAGCCTTGCGAGGGTCTTTAGCACTTCCTGAGGCGACTGTTTCTCGATGATGACGACTCGGAAGGCTGGTCCGTCGCTTTCGAAGCGCACGGTGGTGTCGGTGGTGAGGCGCGACTTCCATGTGTTATCACCGATGATGCCGAAAGCTGTCCCGTCTTTTCTCACACCGAGAACCCAGGGGTGGGTCTGGTATAGACGTTTGCCGTCTTCGGCGGCATAGGCTCCGTTGTCTTTGTTCCAAAAGCTTTCGGTCTCGCCGTTGCGTCGGAGGTCGCCATAGACCTCACCTGTTCCGTAGAGGTCGACATCTTCACCAACATAGATGGAGGCTATGCTTTTGCCATTCTCGGTGGTAGACTGCGGATGCAGCGTCCAGTCGCTGGGCACACTGCCCTGTGGTGCCAACTCGCGGACGAAGATGGGGGAGGGTAGGTGCTGGGCTGCATCGAACTGTGCAGGAACGAAAACGGCTACGCCGCTATCGGTTGTGTAGGCATGTTGCGCTTTAACCATCAGGCAGGCAAAGAGCAACACAATGATGGATAATGTTTTTAAAGTTTTCATTGATTAAAAATGTTTATTGTTTAAATTCTTTACTCATGATGATAGGGTTCTCCCTTGATGATGGTGCATGCTCGATAGATTTGCTCGGCCAGTATGGCTCTGACCATTTGGTGGGAGAAGGTGAGTTGCGAGAGCGACAGCTTTTCGTTGGCTCGTTGGTAGACGGCTTCGGAAAAGCCGTAGGGACCGCCTATGACAAATACCAGTCGCCGGCAAGTGGATTGCCGTTGTTGCAACCACTGGGCGAGCTGGATGCTGCGATATTCGTTCCCGTGCTCATCGAGTAAGACAAGGGTGTCGGTAGGGGTAATGTGTTGTAGAATGAGTTGCCCCTCACGTTCCTTCTGTTGTGCCTGACTGAGGCTCTTGGTGTTTCTGAGCTCGGGGATGACGGTCACGGCGAAGGGCATGTAGTGGCTGATGCGCTTGGTGTAGTCGGCAAAGAGCGCATCGATATGGCGGTCGGTGGTTTTCCCTACAAGCAAAAGTTCAGTTTTCATTACATCTCGCTCCCGTTCCCGTTATCGTTGTTTTGCTTTGGCAGCGCGTATATGCTTCTGCCATGGTGGACAGGACAGAGTGTCTCGTCTTTGTCGATGTCTTTGTATTCGTCTTTTCGCTTCGGATTCATCGGAAACCAACCTTTTGCAACGCGCTTTTTCTGTGAGAACAATTCGCCTATGCCCCAAAGGAAGGAGGCTCCGGTCACTCCGAGAATAGATGACAGGATGACGTTCTCGATGAGAAATGCCGGGCAGATACAGGCTATGCCAGCTATGAGCCATGTCCACCAGTACTTGGTTCCCCAATAGTATTCGGTCTTGATGACAAGTGGATGGCACAAGCCGATGATGAGAAAGGTTGAAATGGCTATGACGATACCTGTAAAATGTAGTTCCATATTGTTTATTTACGATTTGACGATTTACGATTTACGATTGGGAGGAAACTGTTATCTTGATGCGCGGAATCCTTCCATGTTGCGATAACGGCGAAGCATCATGCGGTTGTAGATGTTGCGCAACCACAACGGGTGAGTCGCAATGAAGATTAGCCCGCAGACGAGCATGACGATGTATGACACGGTGGTACTGACAAATGTCTGCAACACGGATACAAACACCAAGGGTATGAAGAAGTTTACCATCTCGGCGGCCAGCTGGAAATAGTTGTTCTCCATGCCGCCCTTGCTGATGAACTTGGTGTTCAGAGGGATGGTCTGTTTGTTGTATATGGCCAGCTGGAACAGTATGAAATACTGGAATCCGGCGGTGAACACGGCGTAGGAAATGAGCATGAGCAACGACCATTTGCCTGCAAACACGGTGGGGAGCATGAGCAGGAAGGGGAAAAGCAACATGGCGGAATAGAAGATGTATTTTGCGCGGAGCAGCGAAAGGATGTTTTCCTTGCGTACCATCAGGCAGTCGATGTAGTTGCCTTCGTTGCACATCACGCGCACAAGCATCATGGCTCCGTAAATGACATAATTGTATAGACACCAGAAATTGGTCATGTAGGGCGAGTCGTAGACATTGGTCAGTGAGATGATAAGACTGAAGCCCAGCACAATGGCCGTGGCAAAGACGAATCCCTTGCGTGGGTTCTTGTTGCGAAGAATGGTCTTGATTTCGAGACCGATGTACTGACCGGTCTCGCCGTAGTTTCCGAGGAAGCTGAAACGACTGACGTGACGCAATTGTGTGCGCTCTGTTCGCGACAGTTCTTTCCAGATATGCCGGTATTGAACGCGGCGGTTTATCAAGACGATTACGACCAGCATGACCAGAACGACACACCACGGGAGGATGCTGCCGTCGGTAAAGTCTCTTCCTATGGCAGCGTAGAACTTGAATACTTTGTCGAATCCGGCATGACTGCCCAAATAGGCAGGAGCAAAGAGCAGGGCATAGGCGAAAAGTGGCAGCAGCCACCACGCTATGGAGTCGTTGATGAGTGTGCGCACAAGCGAGTACCACTGGCTGTTGAACAAGATGAGCAGCCAAAAGAATAGCAATATGCCCAATGCCAACCATAGGCCATAACTGAAGACGACTGACATGAGTAGGTAGGGGGCAATCATGGCAAACCAAATGAGGTTTCCACCGGAAAACAAAGATGAGCCAATGAAGGAATCGATGCAGGCATAGCGTGGAAGTGGCAGCAGGACATAGGGTTTGACAATCTGTGCCGGAGTCTGCTGGGCTGTAAACCTGAACAGGAAATCGAGCGTAAGGATAAACGGAAACAGTCCGAACAGGAACTCTACCGAAGTCGTTGTCACACTGTCGTTGGCAATCAGTGCAAACATCACGGCAAAGAATATCAGATAGATGATGACGAAAGCCGCAACAAACCAAATGAGATATTTGGCAGCCTTGTTCTGTTCAAAGCTGACACTGCGTTTCTCTGCCAACTTGCGGTGCTTCCGCAAGGTTTTAAATATTTCGAAAATTGTCATAACTTATCTATCATCTCAAATCAATGATTTCTGCCGTAGGATAGTCTTTTGTGTTGAATGTGAACAGGCTATTCGGTTGGTCGATGGCTTTGAAATTGCGTATGGTGATGGTCGACCATGTCTGTCCTTGCCGCATCTTGACAACCGAGGGTACGTAGGTCTTTTTGTTTATCGTGATATACATCTCCTGAACGCTTCGTTGTTTGTTCTGGGCTGTCAGCTTTACGACATAGTTGTTGCCTTCGTTTTTCAGACTTAAGGCGAAGCCGCTCTTATACATATTAATAAATGTATAGGGATTCATCGCCATTTGTTGTGCCTGCGTCGGTGTGGAAAGACTTACTTCGTTGGTCTTCTTCATGTAGCTCCATTGTGTTTTGCCGTTGAACCACACAATGGCTTGCGGGGTCTTGGCATGAAACTTGTTTCCCTTAATGAAAACACTACCCGAGACGCTTCCGGCTTTCGCACTCGACATGGTGAAATCGGCTTGTGCGCCACCGGGACGACCGACTATCTTTGCCGTTTTGTCGAGAATGGCGCGAGCCTGTGAACTGCTTTGTGCGAAAGTCGCAAGGCAAAGCGCACAGGTCATGAGTAATAAAGCTATCTTTTTCATATTAAGAATGTACGTTTTATGATTGATAAAGCTATCGTTCTTGATAAGTAAACTATGCGTTTCTTAATTGTTCGAGAATGGCACTCAGTTGATTTTCGTCGCCGATAAGAACGTTGCGCGGCTTGCTGCCGTTTACAGGTCCAACGATGCCTGCTTTGTGAAGCTGGTCCATCAGTCGGCCGGCGCGGTTATAGCCTACGTCGAAGTTTCGTTGTATCATGCTCGTCGAGCCCTGTTGAGTTGAAACAATGAAACGGGCAGCCTGTTCAAATAGTGGGTCAAGCTTGCCAACACTTCCGGAACCGCCTCCGTTACTGCTTCCTCCGGCTGCGCCGTCGTCACTTGCGGGCTCCGGCAATTCCATCGGCTCCTGCGGACCAGGCTGGTGCTCTATGTATTCATTGATGCGCTCAACCTCGGGCGTATCGACAAATGCACACTGAACACGCACAGGGTCGCCGCCTTGCTTGATGAGCATGTCGCCACGTCCAACCAGTTGGTCTGACCCCTTTTGGTCGAGAATGGTACGCGAGTCTATTTGTGACATCACGCGGAAAGCCATACGTCCCGGGAAGTTGGCCTTAATCGTACCAGTGATGATGTTTGTGGTGGGGCGTTGGGTGGCAATGACCATGTGAATACCCACGGCACGAGCCAGCTGTGCGATGCGGCAGATGGGGCGTTCGATTTCCTTGCCGGCTGTCATGATAAGGTCGCCGAACTCGTCGATAATAACCACGATGTAAGGCATGTATTCGTGACCGTCGGTCAGTTTCAGCTGATGGTTGATGTATTTCTGATTGTACTCTTTAATGTTCTTAGCATGAACCATCTTCAACATGTTGTAGCGGTGGTCCATCAAGGTACAGAGTGCATTCAACGTTCGAACCACTTTCGTCACGTCGGTGATGATTGGTTCTTCGTCGTTTTCGGGCAGGCAGGCCATGAAATGGTCGGCAATGCCTGCGTATACACTAAATTCAACTTTCTTCGGGTCAACGAGGACAAGTTTCATTTCGTTGGGGTGCTTTTTATAGAGTAGGGACGTGATGATGGCATTCAGACCGACCGATTTTCCTTGTCCTGTTGCACCGGCTACGAGCAGATGCGGAATTTTTGCAAGGTCAACCATGTAAACCTCGTTGGTGATGGTCTTGCCAAGTGCAATAGGCAGTTCCATGGTTGATTCCTGGAATTTTCGGGAGTTGAGAATGCTCTCCATCGAGACGATGTTGGTCTTTTTGTTCGGCACTTCGATACCGATGGTTCCCTTGCCGGGCATAGGAGCAATGATTCGAATGCCGAGAGCCGAGAGGCTCAGGGCGATGTCGTCTTCAAGGTTTCTAATCTTGGCGATTCTGACTCCTTCAGCCGGTGTTATCTCATAAAGTGTAATGGTTGGGCCGACCGTTGCCTTAATCTCGCGAATGGCAACACCGAACGAACTAAGAACTTCCACGATGCGGGCGTTGTTGCTCTTTATCTCGTCCATGTCAACCTGAGGCTTGCCGTCGTTGTCATATTTTTTCAGCAGGCTCAGTGTTGGGAATTTGTAGCGTGTGAAAGGCTCTCTTGGGTTGATGGGGGTGCTGAGGTCGACTTCCGTTGAAACATTTTTCCCGTCGGCCTTTTCTTCTTCCTTTCCTTTTTCTACGGTGAGCCCTGGTTGTGCAGTTTTTTCTTTTTCTGCCTTTTGAGCAACAGCCACCTTGTCCTTCTCGGTTTTTCCAAGATTCGTTTCAAAGTCTGTCGTGTCGATGACCGTTGCTTTCTCCGGCTTATAAGACTCCAGTGTTATAGGTTCGTCGTCATCATCGTCTTCTTCGATGTTTTCGTTGTTTGTGACTTTTATTTTAACCTTGCTAAGCATATAGCCAACAGGATTCAGGGCCTTTCGAATGACGGTAATGGTCTCCGTACTCAGGAAGGTAAGGAATACGATGGCTATGAGTGCGAGCAGAGCGGTCAGCCCTGGAGGTCCGACCAGGTTTTCGAGGTGTTGCACGCAGAAGACACCATGATTTCCACCAGGATTGAATACTTGGTCACCCATGAGCGGAGTGAGGAATTTGGCAAACGTCACCGAACTCCACAACATGACCACAGCCATACCAAAGAACCATTTTAGCAGGTTTACCTTATAGGCTCTCATCAGTTGCAGTGCCACCAATATGCCAAAAGCGGGGATGAGGAAAGCGGGCAAACCGAAATTCAGGGTGATTAGCGTGTAGGCGATGATGGCACCGAAGCTACCGCAGTAGTTCACGAAATCGTGGTCGGTGTTCAACCACTGACCGGGACGCATGCTTTCCAGTACGCTCTGGTCAGCTTTTCCGCTGTTGAAATAGGATATCATTGCGGTAATGACATATATCGCAAATATAAAGAGTATTAGTCCTAAAAGGAAATCGGTTTTTTCGTTGCTTATTATATTTTGGAAGCCGCTCGGTTTGTTAGTCGATTTCGGCTTTTTATTTGTTTTCTTCTTTGCCATTTTTGTCCTATTCTGAAAATTCCATGCAAAAATAGTGGAAAAAAATTAGAAACTTACATTTTTTCCTAACTTTTTTTCTAATTTTGCACTTTGTTAGAAAAAATCAAGAAATGGTAAGGGTTATTTACGACAAGTTTGACAAACAAACACTATCGACATTGCCTGTTGAGGAGTTCACGGGCAATATCGTAGTCATATCTTCTGAAGTAGATGCCAGTAAGGCTGTTCGATATCTTCTTTCATGCGATTTGTTGGGAGTCGACACCGAAACTCGCCCAACCTTTCATGCGGGAAAGCAGCACAAAGTCTCGCTTCTTCAGGTTGCCACCCACACTGAATGTTTCCTCTTTCGGCTGAATAAGATGGGACTGACGCCTTCGGTCATTCAGTTGCTACAGAATAAAGATGTTCCCATGGTGGGATTGTCGTGGCACGATGATTTGCTTTCTTTGCATCGCCGGTCTGCATTTGAACCGGGCTATTTCATTGATTTGCAAGACATGGTTGGCGAAGTAGGTATCAAGGACCTTGCCTTGCAAAAAGTCTACGCCAATCTATTTCATAAGAAAATCAGCAAACGTCAACGGCTTTCCAACTGGGACGCGCAGGAACTAAACGAGCGACAACTGCAATATGCTGCCATAGACGCATGGGCGTGCCTTCGCATTTATGAGGAACTCCTGCGATTGAAACAATCTGGCGATTATCGTCTTGTCGAGATACCCGAACCCGAAGTCGTTGAAAAACTATAAATCAGATTCGTATGGCAAATTATCACTCGGTATATTTAAAGAAAGGGAAAGACGAAAGTCTGAAACGTCGTCATCCTTGGGTCTTCTCCGGTGCTCTTTCGCGAGTTGACGAAGGCATAGTGGAGGGCGATATCGTGAAAGTCGTTTCATGCGAAGGTGAAATCTTGGGAGTCGGACATTTTCAGTTAGGCTCTATCGCTGTTCGCATGTTGGCATTTGAAGATGTCGAAATCGACGAATCCTTCTGGAGCAGCCGGCTTGCCCAGGCCTTGAACATGAGAGCGTCAATAGGTCTTATGGAAAACAAACAGGGTAATACTTTCCGACTCGTACATGGAGAAGGCGACCTGTTGCCGGGTTTGGTCATCGATTGCTACGGCGACACGGCAGTCATTCAGGCTCATAGCGTCGGAATGCACGAGTCGCGAATGGCCATTTCCAATTCTCTGATGCAACTGAAGGGGTTGAACATCAAAAACGTTTACTACAAGAGTGAAACGACATTGCCCTACAAGGCTGGGGTAGAGACAGAAAATGGTTTTCTCGTTGGCGACAATGCTGACGATGTTGCCGTCGAGAATGGTCTTCGTTTCCATATTGACTGGTTGCGCGGACAGAAAACCGGTTTCTTCATCGACCAGCGTGATAACCGGCAACTGCTCGAAAGCTATGCAAAAGGAAAAAATGTGTTAAACATGTTTTGCTATACGGGAGGCTTTTCGGTATATGCGTTGCGTGGCGGAGCCAAACTCGTTCACTCTGTTGACAGTTCAGAAAAGGCCATCAGCCTTACCCGACAGAATGTCGAACTCAATTTCCCTGCCGACAGTCGCCATGAAGCCTTTTGCGAAGATGCTTTCCGGTTCCTTGATAAGGCCACGACGAAGTATGACCTGATTATCCTCGACCCGCCGGCATTTGCCAAACACCGACATGCCCTTCACAATGCATTGAAAGGCTATACACGTCTCAATGCTAAGGGCATCGAAATGGTGAAGCCTGGTGGAATTGTCTTCACCTTCAGTTGCTCGCAAGCGGTAAGCAAAGAGCAGTTTCAGGCAGCAGTTTTCACGGCAGCCCTTCGTGCCCGTCGCAATGTTCGCATACTGCATCAGATGCATCAGCCAGCCGACCACCCGATAAACATTTATCATCCCGAAGGTGAATACTTGAAAGGACTGGTCTTGTATGTGGAATAGCCTCATAATGAGCAAAGTGTTAGAGGATTTAGAAATTAAGACGAAGACCTCCATTGCATGTAGGGACGCGGCGTGCCGCGTATCTCTACACTCTACACTATGAATAGCGTTCAATCACAATGAATTTAAACGAAAGAGTCGAAAAGTACATTTCAGCGCATAGCCTGCTCAACAAAGACCGTTTGCAACTTGTTGCGCTGAGTGGCGGCGCCGATAGCGTATGCCTGTTGCTATTGCTCTCGGAGCTCGGCTACCAAGTCGAGGCCATTCATTGCAACTTCAATCTGCGCGGTGAGGAAAGCTTGCGCGATGAGAAGTTTTGCCAAACGCTCTGCAACCGATTAGGCATACCTCTTCATCTTGTACATTTCGACACCATTCAATATGCCCAACAACACAAACTTAGCATTGAGATGGCTGCTCGCGAGTTGCGTTATCGCTATTTTGGCGCTCTGTGTAAAGACCTTGATGCCGAGTCTGTTTGTGTTGCCCACCATGCCGACGACAATGCCGAAACCCTATTGCTAAACCTGATTCGGGGCACGGGTGTCCACGGCTTGTGTGGTATGCGCCCTCGCAACGGCTATGTCGTCAGACCGTTACTGACGTGTCGTCGGGAACAAATCGTCCAGTGGCTTGATGCGCGACAGGAATCCTTCGTTACCGACTCCACCAATCTTCAGGACGATGCCGTACGCAACAAGGTGCGTCACCACCTCATGCCTTTGCTCAGTCAGCTCAAGCCGTCTGTCGTCGATACGCTCAACCAGACGGCCGAACATCTTACCCAAGTAGCCGACTATAGCGATGCCCACTTGGAACGTGAAGCCCAACATGCACTCCTCGCCCCGTATACTATCTCCATCCATGAACTTGAGCAGAGTCCCTCTCCGCAACTGCTCCTGTTTCATATCCTTCACCCGTTAGGATTCAACACGACACAGATATCTCAAATCAGTCAGCAGCTGCATTGTGAGACCGGGCGCATCTGGCAATCCGCAGACTACCAGTTGTTGGTTGACAGGGAGCAACTCGTTGTCGAGAAGAATGACCATGTTTCTAAAGCCCGTCAAGTTTCACTCCACATACCCCTTCATGGGGTATATCGAGTTGACAGTCAGCACACTCTGCGGCTCTCAACCTTTACGGCTGAGCCAGCTTTCACCCCCTCGCGCCATCCGCTCATTGCGACACTCGATGCTGAAAAAGTAACATTCCCCCTAACCCTCAGGACTGCCAAAGTCGGCGACCGGTTCCAGCCGTTTGGCATGAGGGGCACCATGCTGCTCAGCGATTTCATGACCAACAGAAAGCTAAATCGGTTTCAAAAACAATCGCAGCTCGTCATCGAGGATGCTGACGGACGAATTGTCTGGGTCGTCGGAATGCAAACCAACCAACATTGTCGCATCACAGACGACACAAAATCGGTGCTGAAAATCGAATTATGCACTGAAAAACAGCCCTAAAAACAAAAAAAAACTTAATTTGAAACATTTATTTAAGAATTATTTTGTGAAATCCTAAATAATTTGTAATTTTGCACCCTGTTTGGAATAAGTATTATAAATCGGAAATAAAAATTTAGATAGAAATGTCGAAAATTTGTCAGATTACAGGAAAGAAGGCACAAATAGGAAACAACGTGTCTCACTCAAAGCGTCGCACAAAGCGCCGTTTCGAAGTCAACCTCTTCAACAAGAAATTCTACTACGTTGAGGAAAATTGCTGGATCAGTTTGAAAATCAGTGCTGCCGGCCTACGTATCATCAATCGCATCGGTCTCGACGCAGCCCTCAAGCAGGCTGTAGAAAAAGGTCATGTAGACTGGAAAGACATTAAAGTAATAGGAGAGTAACCACATGGCAAACAAGAAAGCTAAAGGCAACAGAGTGCAAGTCATTCTCGAGTGCACAGAAATCAAGAATAGCGGACTCCCCGGAACAAGCCGCTACATCACTACGAAGAATCGTAAGAATACTCCCGAGCGTCTCGAACTCATGAAGTACAACCCCATCCTCAAGAAGATGACGCTTCACAAAGAGATTAAGTAATAACAATAATCACACACAACTATGGCAAAGAAAGCGGTTGCTACCCTCCACGAAGGATCTACCGAGGGTCGCTCTTATACAAAAGTAATCAAAATGGTGAAAAGCCCCAAGACCGGTGCCTACATCTTCGACGAGCGTATGGTACCCAACGATTCAGTAAAAGAATTCTTCAAAGACTAATCTTTGAGGTCAACACAATAACCGGCTGTATGTTAACATCGACATGCAGCCGGTTTTTCTTTAATAGCAGACACTTATAGTTCATAGTGTAGAGTGTAGAGATAACGCGGCACGCCGCGTCCCTACATGCGATGGAGGTTATCGTCTTAACTTCTTAACTCCTTATGAAAACGCACGTCATTCTGACATTCTGTCGAGAAAGAAGTCTCTATGTCTCTGTGTCAAAATCATAACACGGCTTGCCGTGTTGAAAATATGTCATTATAGTAAACACGTCATTCTGTCATTCTGTCGAAAAACTACCATTAAAAAAACTTAACGACACAGCTGAAACATATATCTCTCGCCTTCGGAAATGTTAAACCGCTATTCCTGATTTAACATTTCTCTTAGCCCCATTTTTCACTCTCTTACATCCCCAAAAATCACTTTTCACTCTCCACTTTTCACTCTTCATTTCTGAAAGATATATGTTTTAGGTTGCAAAAGACCGTCTTTTGCAACCTAAAAGACGGTCTTTTACCACCCGAAAGCTTATCTTTTGCACCCCAAAACATATACCTTTCGTAAAACAAAGGTCACTCCATCAGCATGTAGGGACGCGGCGTGCCGCGTTAAACACCTGATAACCATTGCTTTACAAACGCCTCGCTATAGCTGCCTATCTTCCTCCCTGCGGGCAACTATCCCACCAGCAACATTTTGTGCGATTCTCGACGTTAAAATCTTCTCCTGAAAACTACCAGATTTTAACATTTTCCCATAGATTTGTAATAATATATTTGTCTCTTTGTCTCTATGTTTCAAAAAGAATAATATGTCATTATGTCTATGTTTTAAGAAAAAACTGTTTTTTATTTTGATTTATCTACGATTTTTACTACCTTTGCCCGTGACTTCGTCTGTCCTGCTATGGGCTTGGCGGGTCAATGAACATAGATGCATATTTTTTTATTAACTGCCGAGACAAGGAGAACGTGTGGGCAGAAAGGAAAACATATGAATATATGAAGAAACAAGTTCACTTTAGATTCGCGCTTATCATGCTTTTAAGTATGGTGGCAATGTTGGGGTCGTCGATGACTCCCGACGAAGGTGTGTGGGTGGAGTTGCGTGACGGGACGAAGCAGGGATTTGTCTTTGCAGACAAGCCTGTCATCACCTACACGACCGACAAACTTATCATGACCACTGCTGTGGCAACAGTGGATTTTTTGATAGCTGACGTTGGAAAACTCTATTTTGCAGACGACGTCACTACTGCCATTCGTAATGCAGCATCGTCAGAAGGCATGTTACCAATCATTCGCATTACAGCAGACGGTGCTCAATTCTCTGGATTCGCACCGAAAACCGCCGTTGAAATCTATAATTTAGGCGGACAACTCCTTGCCCATCGGCAGACTGATGCGGATGGTGCGCTCATGATCAGTCTCTCTGCCCAACCAAAAGGCATTTATATAATTAAAACTAATCAAACAACCTTAAAAATTCAGAAACAATGAAACGTATTTCTCTATTGATAATCGTAATGTCTATATTTTTCGTCGGAGCTCATGCACAAATAAAAGAGCGTTACATGAAAGTGAACAAAACCGATGGCAGTACTGTTGCAATAAAAGTAAAAGATGTGGCAGATATTACTTTTGAAGAAGTCAACAAAACAGAGACGAAAACATTTGTTGCGAATGGTATTTCGTTTACGATGATCTTGGTGGAAGGTGGCACGTTCCAGATGGGCAAGAGTGCAGACGGAAATGATGTGTCACCCGTTCACAATGTTACTTTGTCCGATTATTATATTGGCGAGACGGAGGTGACGCAGGAGTTGTGGCAGGCTGTGATGGGCAGCAATCCAAGTAGGTTCAAGGGCAACATGCTGCCGGTAGAACAAGTGAGTTGGAACGACTGCCAGACGTTCATCACGAAGCTGAATGAGCTGACAGGACAAAACTTCCGTCTTCCCACTGAGGCCGAATGGGAATTTGCCGCGAAGGGTGGCACGCAGAGCAAGGGCTACACCTACAGCGGTAGCAACACCATCGGCGATGTGGCATGGTATGGTTCAAATTCAAGCAAGACGCATGTGGTTGCTACAAAGGCTCCGAATGAGTTGGGTATCTATGATATGAGTGGTAACGTATGGGAGTGGTGTCAGGACTGGTATGGCAGTTACAGCAGTTCTTCGCAGACGAATCCCTCAGGTCCGTCAACAGGCTCTTACCGCGTGGATCGCGGAGGCAGCTGGTGCTACCGCGCGACGATCTGTCGCACGGCGTTTCGGGACGGCAGCAGCCCGACGTTCGGTATCAACAGCCTAGGCCTGCGCCTTGCCCATAGTTCTCCTTAAAAGAAAAACGGAAAAATCGAAAGGGCTTTGCAGTGGCGGTGAAGCCCGCCCCCAAAAGGGGGCGAAGGCTACCGCAATCGCAAAGCCCTTTCGATTTTTTGTGGCGGATTGTTTTAGTTTTTTTTGAAAGGGTAAAATATTTCAAAAAAAATATGTATTTTTGTGGCATGAAACGAATGAATGTTTTTTTTGCTTCGCAACGCGGCACGCCTCGTCCCTACAAAGAAACGATTACGGTTTTTAGGTCTTGGCTAACGTTGGCGTTGTCGTTGTCGTGCGTGATGCTGTTGACAACGGCCTGCGGAGGAAAGACCGACGACGACACGTTGTCGCGACAGGAACAGCAGCGCCTTCAACGTGAAGAGCAGCAGGCGTTGAAAGTGGCTGTGATGCCTACGCTCGACTGTCTGCCGATGTTTCTGGCTAAGGACATGGGTTTGTTTGACACGTTGAAGGTGGACGTAAGATTGAAGATGTACGCGGCCCAGATGGATATCGACACGGCCCTGCTGCGAAACAGAGTCGAGCTTGGTGTTACTGACCGTGTGAGACTGGAACGGATGGTGAAGGGCGGTGCAAAACTTTCTGAATTGACGGCACTGCCGTCGACGTGGATGCTGGTCAGTAATAAGGATGCCCGTCTGAAGAATGTGAATCAGCTGGGCGACAAGATGGTGGCGATGACTCGCTTCTCGGCTACCGACATGCTGACGGACAAGTCGTTGGAGGGCGTGAAGACCAAGGCGCAAGTGTTTCGAGTGCAGATTAACGACGTGGGCCTGCGCCTGCGGATGATTCTCGGTGGAACAATGGACGCGGCATGGTTGCCCGAGCCGCAGGCTACGCAGGCCGTGGCTGACGGACATGTGCTGATGGCACAGAGTAGTGAGATTGATACAAACCTCGGACGGATGGTCTGCCGAACTGAAGATATGGCCGAAGCGCGACGCAGTCAGCAGTTCGCGTTGTTCGTGAAAGCATATAACCAGGCGGTCGACTCCATTTATCGCAATGGTTCCGGTCACTATGCCGATGTGGTGAAACGTTGGTGCGAGGTCGACGACAAGGCTGTGAAGAAAATGCCATCGATAAAATTTGAAAAGATTAATGAGTAATTACCCGAAGGAGTTATGACGATAGTTTTCCTGATGCGCCAGCCAACTCTACACTCTACACTATGAACTATGAACTACGAACTGAAGTCTCTCATATTAAGTAAGCAAAATCTGCGTCAGGCGATAGGACTCTTTAAGCAGATGCTTGACGGTTCTGGCACAGTGCTCAACTATCGCTGGGCATCGGCATTGTTGCAACGAGTAGAGGAGGTTGAGGCCGACTATCTGTTGATGCGCAACTTTATGCGGCAGGGTTACGACGACGCTCAGCGTGACGAGTTGTACCGGCGAGGCTTGAGAAAGCTTTACGGTATTTATGTTGATTTCGTAATCGAAGAGGAAACCGCTCGTAAAGCTGAGCTGAAAGACGCCACGAGCCGACTAAAAGGTTGGTGCTTGCAATGGGACGACGTCAGGAAGATGATGGAGGGCTTTGTTCAAGATGTTGCCATGGCCAGTCTTTCGGTCGACGGCAAACAGGATGAACGGCTCGATGCGCTGCGCAAGACTCATGCAGACGATATGGCTCTGGCATTTGATGCCGTGCTCACCTCGCGAGGCTGGGATGCAGCTATGACCGAACAGGCTGTTAGCGTGTTGCTCTCACCTGCTGTTGAAACAGCTGATGCTGCCTTGTTGGTGAGTGCTTTGATGCTCGCTCAAGGCATTTGTTTTGATTACGGGAAATGGAAGACATTGGTAGACATTTATAGGAAATCAGATGATGAGGGTATCCGTCAACGGGCTTTTGTTGGATTGATGCTAACGCTGCCGACGCAAGACATGGTGTCGCTCTTTCCTGAAATTGATGCCGATTTGCAGGAACTGTTCTGTAACGATGAGGTAAAGCGCGAGGCGCTTGAACTGCAAATGCAAATGGTGTACTGCATGAATGCTGATGCTGATACCGAGGAAATCAGGCGCGATATTATGCCAAACCTGATGAAACATAGCGATTTCCGTGTTACTAAGGATGGTATAGAGGAGGTGGAAGACGATGCGTTGCAAGATATTCTCAATCCAGGAGCCGCAGACAAGGCGATGGAGGAGGTGGAGAATGCGGTCAGGCAGATGTCTGAGATGCAACAAAGAGGGGCTGACATTTATTTCGGTGGATTCTCGCAGATGAAACGCTTTCCATTTTTCTACAAGCTGTGCAACTGGTTCATGCCCTTCCATGACGAACACCCCGACTTGAAGAATATCAAGATGAAACTGGGAGAGAGCGTTTTCTTGAAACTGTTGTTCGAGCGTGGGCCGTTCTGCGATTCCGATAAGTATTCGTTTGCCTTGGCCATGTCGCAAGTGATAGACCGTATTCCGCCAAACATGCGTGAGATGCTCGATAACGAAGAGGCACTCGGTCCATTGGAAGAAGCTCCGGAAGTGAAGACGGCGGCGTATGCCCGACGTATGTATTTGCAGGACCTATATCGTTTCTTCCGTCTTTATCGGAACAAGCAGGACTTCCGAAATCCGTTTGAACGCGATGAAACAAACAATCCGAGACTGCTTCTTGCCAATCCTGTGTTGGCTGGTCTCGGTCTTGACAATCAGCTGGCGGAGTTGGAGAAGTTCTATTATAAGCGTAAGCGATATGCTGAGATAATTGAAATAGAGGAGAGAGGCGAGAAGGGCGAGGAGCGTGTAAGTCGTGAGCGTCGTGTGTTGTATGCCTCGGCACTACTTAAGTTGAATCGTTTTACCGAGGCCCGTCATGTGTTCGCAATGCTGTTGGCTGAGGACGACGCGAACCAAAGTGCCAGACGAGGACTGGCTCAAGCGGCTTTCTACGTGAAAGACTATACAACGGCAGATCGGGAATACTCGCGACTGATAGAGGAGGGGAGCGTCAGCATGCGCAGTCAGCTATTCCTTGCCATTGCAAAACTTCATCTCGGAAAGATGGAAGAGGGCATGCAACTCATATATAAGCTCGATATCGAACAGCCTGATAATTTGTATGTGAGGCGTACCTTGGCATGGGGGCTGCTCATGCAGGGTAAGTGTGAACAAGCAGAATCGATTTATTCTAAGATTCTTCAGGGCTCGGATGTTCAAGTAGACGATTACTTGAATGCGGGTTATTCCAAATGGTTTACGAAGAAGATGGACGAGGCTGTTGACTGTTTTAGAAAGTGCATTAAAAACAGCAGACAAGAAACCGATAATGACGACGAGTTTCTTGTCAAACGGTTTGCTGAAGATGATAATCTCCTGAATGCTCGCGGTATCAGCCTTACGGAACAAAAACTGATGCGCGACCTTGTGGTAAGTGAACGGGCAAAGCCATAGTGAATAATGAGTAATGAATAATGAGTAATGAAACTACTGCATTGGTAGATGATTCATTACTCATTACTCATTATACATTTCTCATTGCTTTAGCCTAAGTATTTCATGAGAATCTTAGCATTGCCAGAGTCGCGTAGCTTGGCAATACTCTTTTCACGAATCTGACGAACACGTTCGCGGGTAAGTCCCAGACGATCGCCAATTTCTTCAAGTCCTTTCTCGGGTTGTCCGATGCCGAAACACTCTTTGATGATGATGATTTCGCGCTCCTTGAGAACCTTCGACAATACCTGATCGAGTTCCATAGCCATCGACTCGTGGTCGACATATTTGTCGGTGCGAGTATCGTCGCCACTCGGCATCACGTCGAGCATGCAGTTGTCCTCGCCGTCTTGGAAAGGGGCATCGATAGAGACGTGATGACCATCAGCCATCAGGCTCTGTCCGATTTTCTCCTCGTCGATGTTTGTGGCCTCAGCCAGTTCAGAGACAGAGGGGTGGCGCTGGTTCTCCTGCTCGAACTTGTTAATCTCGTGGTTAATCTTGTTCAGCGAACCAACCTGATTGAGGGGCAGTCGCACGATACGACTCTGCTCAGCAATGGCTTGCAGGATGCTTTGGCGAATCCACCACACGGCATAGGAGATGAATTTGAAACCACGGGTCTCGTCAAACTTCTGGGCAGCTTTAATCAGTCCGATATTACCTTCATCGATGAGGTCGGTCAAGGTAAGACCTTGATGCTGATACTGTTTTGCCACAGAGACAACAAAACGCAGATTGGCCGTTACCAACTTGTCTTTGGCTCGTTCACCTTCAGGACCACCTTTTTTGATTTTCTGGGCCAGTTCTATTTCCTCATCAATGGAGATAAGAGGAGCTCGGCCAATCTCTACAAGGTACTTGTCCAAGGCTTCGCTTGAGCGGTTGGTAATGCTTTTCTGAATCTTTAATTGTCTCATTTTGAAAAAGTTATGATAAGTAATCGGTTGGGAATCAACCGTTTATTGTTCTCGTATCCGAAAAACCTTGCAAAATTAATAATAATATTGTCAAATTGTTCTTTCGAGTTCAATGTTTTATGCTTTTTTAACTAAACTTTCTTTAGCAACATTTGTATTGTAGTTCATAGATTAACGTTTGCTGACGATGGATTTTTGGGGAGGTGTATTCGTAAATATTCGTACTCTTTCTGGGTAAGGAACTTCACCTGAAAAACCTTCGGAGAATGGAGTTAAGCCACGGAATAAAGAAGCAGAACCATCTGAATTTCGAAACGGGCTTGCCACCAAAACTCAGAATAAAGTCGCGGAAAGTATTTTGCTCGTAGGGCAGTCCCACGTCGAGAAACCTAATATGTCGATATCCGTTGGTATGTGCATATTTTATGGCCTGCCACACGCTGACGGTATCGGGATACTGGTTGTGAAATGTTTTCCGCTTGGCGGCGAGAAACCATAAGTAAGCATCTGCATTCGAATAAACACAGGCACAGCCGCCGATGGTTTTTCCTTTGAACCGTGTAAGGAAAATTTTACACCTTTCCGCTTTCCACAACTGCAAAAACAGCTGTTCGGGAGGAATAAAACGTCGGAACTTCGTTCGGAAATTTCGTTTCAGCAGTTTATAAAAACTATGAACGTCATCGGTCGTTGCTGCTATCGCTTGCTCCGCTCCGCCAGTCTCAGCCTTTATTAGTCGTTGTTGTGCCTTTTCGGTCAGCCGTTCTTCGGGAGCCTTGCTATGCAATGAGTTATGAATCTCTTGCCATGTAACCGGTGTGTAGCCGTTAGAGCGGAAATGCCGATAGCCAAACATCTTGGCAGAGAGTTCGCTGAACTCGGCATAAAGGCATAGTTTTCGTCTGAAGACGCGAGTGATGGCCTTGAGCATCAGACCGAAAAGTTCCTCCTTGTCGGTGTCCTCGGCATATTCGCCTTCACCATAGATGCGTCCCTGTGAAAAGAGAAATGGCGGAAAGAGACTTCCCCGACGACGAATGATGGCCGTCAGGTGGGCAACAACATGTCCGTGCTCGTCTTTGACAATGGCCATAATCGGCCTATGGCCAGGCGTTTCTTCCACAATTCTGAAATAGTCAGGACTATGAAAAAGAAGGCTGGATTTCAGTGGCGGCAAGTCCTTGCTTTTTGAAATAATGTCGACAGTATATCCTTTCACATGCCAAAGATAATCATTTTTTCGCTAACCCTCGGCTATTACATTCTTTTTTTAAGATTATTTATAGTACAAGGCGGGTGAAATAGGTTGACGCAGAAGATACTTACGTTGCTGCGCCGACTTCTGTCGCGACTCGGACATTCAAACGAGTTTGATGCCGCTCGCTGTTCCAGAAGTTCGTAAGTTCAATTAAGAAATGCAACTTTTGGAGAAAATAACAAGGAACTGAGAAGAAAAGATTTTTTTCAGGAGAAAGAGGGAAAATCCCTCTCTCCCT
>CACYRB010000029.1 GCA_902776685.1 uncultured Prevotellaceae bacterium | reverse complement strand
CATTTGGCATCGCTTGTTGTGAGGTGCGATTTTATGGAGTCGATATATGCTTTGCTCTTGTTGGTGTATTCGGTGTAGTAGGGCTCGGTCTGTGTGAAGTTGGCAATCTCTTGCCATATCTTCTGGCTGATGTCGTAATAGAGGATTTTGATACGCTCAGACGAATTGTCGATATTGATGTCCTTGATGATGTCGATGGCTTCCTTGAACAGTCCTGACGACGACAGACAGAAAGCGATGTCGCATTTCGACAGCGCAATAAATTCTTCATTATTAAGGGCTTTGGCCAAAGCCAGTTCGCGGTTGGCCAAGACTGAAGCAGAGTCGTAGCGATAAGACTTGTATTCTTCGAAAAGCAGGTTTAGGGTCTTAAACTTTTCGGTGGGCGAGTCGGTTTTCAGCTTCTTGTTTAGTTTTTCAATCTTGTCTAATCGCGCCTGCTCATAGCTTTCGCGTTTCTCCAAACTTTTATCTACGCGGCTTAGCCATGTGGAGATGTCGTTGGCTTGTATGGACAAACAGCACAAAAAGAGTATAAAAGTGAGCATTTTTTTCATCATGTTGCAAAGTTATAAAAAAAAATTGTACTTTTGCAAGCAAATTATGTAAAATCTTTGTTTTAACTATGATTTATTCAATAGAAAAGATTACTTCGCTCATAGGAGCGCGACGCTATGGAAACGCAGAACGTGAGGTGGCCTTTTTACTGACCGACAGTCGTTCGTTGTGTTTCCCCGAGGAGACATTGTTTTTTGCCATCAAGACGAGTCGCAACGATGGTCATAACTATATTGCGCATCTCTACGATCGCGGTGTCAGCAATTTTGTTGTCGAGTCGCTGCCAGCCCAGTGGCAGTCGCGTTTTCCTGATGCCAACTTCCTTCAGGTGCTCGACACGCGTAAGGCGTTGCAGCGGTTGGCTGAGCGGCATCGCGATGAGTTTGACATTCCTGTTGTGGGCATCACGGGCTCAAACGGCAAGACCATCGTCAAGGAATGGCTGCACCAGCTGTTGTCGCCCGACATGACGGTGACGCGATCGCCCCGTTCATATAACTCACAAATCGGCGTTCCGCTCTCGATGTGGCTGATGAACGAGCATACGCAGATAGGCATCTTCGAGGCCGGCATCAGTCAGACGGGCGAGATGGAGGCCTTGCGCGACATCATTCAGCCGACCATTGCCGTGCTGACCAATCTGGGCGATGCCCATCAAGAGAATTTCTCCTCGATGGAGGAGAAATGCGAGGAGAAACTCAAGCTCTTCCGCGATGCCAAAGTGCTGGTCTACCCGGGCGACAGTCCCTTTGCTGGCAAGATGGCCGAGGCAGGCAGTGCGAAAAGCGAGCGACTCTACTGGTCGACCGTCGACCCCTCTGCGCCGTTCTTCGTGAAAAGTGTAGACTCTCATCCCTCATCCCTCATCTCTCATCCCTCATCCCTTGTCAGCTACGTCTATAAAGGCGTAGCCGGTAGCTATACACTGCCGTTTATCGACGAAGCCTCAATCAACGACTCCATTGTCTGCGCCATCGTGGCCTTGCATCTTGGCATGTCCCCCGACACGCTTGCCCGGCGCATGCGTCAGCTCGAGCCAGTGGCCATGCGCCTCGAGGTGAAGGAAGGACAATATGGCCTGACGCTCATCAACGATTCCTATAACTCCGACATTCATTCGCTCGACATCGCACTCGACTTCATGCGCCGCCGGCCGAGCACGCTCAGCGGCACGCGCAAGACCCTTATTCTGAGCGACATCAAGCAGAGCGGAATGCCCGACGAAGAGCTCTATCGTGAAGTGTCGAAACTCTGCAAAGAGCGGGGCGTCGAGAAGTTCATCGGCATCGGCGAGGCCGTCTCGGCACAAGCGGGGAGCATCGAGATAGCAGAAAAATACTTCTATCCCAGCGTGGTAGCGTTCACCCGCAGCGAAGTGTTCCATGCCCTGCACGACGAGGTCATCCTGATTAAAGGAGCCCGACAGTTCGGCTTCGACCAACTCACCGAGATGCTCGTCAAACGCGTTCACGAGACGACGCTCGAGGTGAATCTCGGTGCAGTGGTCGACAATCTCAACTATTACCGGTCGTTTCTCCGTCCCGACACCAAGCTCGTCTGTATGATTAAGGCCGACGGCTACGGAGCCGGTGCCGTAGAGATTGCAAAGACCTTGCAGGACCATCGCGTCGACTATCTCGCTGTGGCTGTGGCCGACGAGGGCGCCAAGCTCCGCCGCAACGGAATCACCCAGGCCATCATCGTGATGAACCCCGAGATGTCGGCCTTTAAGACCATCTTCGACTACGACCTCGAGCCCGAGGTCTACTCCTTCCGTCTGCTCGACGCCCTCATCAGCGCCGCCGAGCGCGAGGGCATCACCGGATGGCCCGTCCATATCAAGCTCGACACCGGCATGTGTCGCCTGGGCTTCAATCCTCACGACGACCTCGAGCGCCTCGTTGATCGCCTCACACAGCAAAACGCCGTCATCCCACGCTCCGTGTTCAGCCATTTCGTAGGGTCCGACAGCGACGACTTCGACGAGTTCTCCGCCCGTCAGTATCAGCTCTTCCTCAAGGCCGCCACGCAGCTGCAGCAGGCCTTCCCGCACAAGATACTGCGCCACATCTGCAACTCAGCCGGCATCGAGCACTTCCCCGATCGCCAGCTCGACATGTGCCGCCTTGGACTGGGCCTCTACGGCATCAATCCGCGCAACAACGCTGTCATCAACAACGTCTCCACGCTGAAGACCACCATCCTGCAGCTGCGCCATGTGGCAGCAGGCGAGAGCATCGGCTATTCGCGCCGCACCATCCTCAGCCGCGACTCGCTCATCGCAGCCATCCCCATCGGCTATGCCGACGGACTCAACCGGCACCTGGGCAACCGCGGCGGCTACTGTCTGGTCAACGGCCAGCCGGCCGACTATGTGGGCAACATCTGCATGGACGTCGCTATGGTCGACGTCACCGACATCCCCTGCCAGGAGGGCGACACCGTCGAAATCTTCGGAGAGCACCTGCCCGTCACCGTCCTCTCCGACAAACTCGGCACCATCCCTTACGAAGTGCTCACCGGAGTCTCCAACCGCGTCAAACGTGTCTACTTCCAAGAGTAAGAATAATTTTGGCCTGCAAACAACTAATCGAACAAACTATGATAAAAATTCATGTATTTCATACGGGTGAAGTCCGCGTTTCACCCTATCTTCCCTTTGGCGGAGATCATTGTAACTTGTTGAAAGCCTCGGGCATCACCACCCCGAAGGACGATTGGATTTGGTTACCCGTATCGGCCTATCTCATTCAGCATCCCAAGGGGTTGATACTTGTCGACACAGGATGGCATCGTGACATGTCGCCCGACAAAAAGAAACAGCGCCAGTCGCTTCAGTGGATTCGCGAACAGTCGATGGATGCCAATTGCATTGAGAGCCTTGCCACCCACGATACCGATATCCACCCGCATGTGATAGAATTATAATGTAATTGCATTACAGATATAGATAAATCGGAATTTAGCAGTATGAAATTGCCTTTTGTATACATGTTATGCCTTTTGTCATGTTTGACGACAAAGGGACAAACAAAGTTTGTTGAATCATGGATATACAGCGACGTGTCTTTATCCAGAGGAGCACAAACGCAGTCCGTAAAATCCATGGTAGATACAGGATGCTCATTTTGTGTCATTGATTCTGCTTATGCCACAGAAACCTTCAAAATTAAGGATAATGACTATACAATAAAGGGATACAGAAAGAAAATTAACTACATAGTTCTTGACTCTTTGAGATTTTGCGGAACGACTTATCACAAAGTATATTGCATGGTGTTGGATTTGTCGGGAAAATTTATAGACTATGCTCCACGTTTCATCATCGGCGGGAATATCCTTATAAGAGGGGCTTGGAAATTTGATTTGGCGAACAACTCCATTGAGCCATACGATATCAAACGGAAGCCAACTGGAAATGTCATTCACTGGAATTATTACCCTAAAAAGAAGGCCGTAAATACGATTAGGCTTAAAGGGCATATAGGAACACAAAAGGTCGGTTTCCTCTTTGACACAGGATCAAGATATTGTAAGTTGCCCCAAGACTTTGATGCCGGACCGACGGAAACTGTCAGAAAAGAAAGTGCAAATGAGGCGCACAGGCTACAGATGGAGGATGCCGAACTGACCAGAAACGTTCACTTCAAAATTGGCAAGTATGAATTTACTCATGATTTCTTTAATGGTCAGCAAGACGACGGGTTCCTGAATGCCTATTCATTCGGAGGAAACGCTATTATATTGAATTACAAGCGTCAAACTTTGGAGATTATTTTAGAAAAGTAAATTCCAATTTATATGAAACCATTGTTTTCCGGTAAATATGCTTCATCATTTTTTTACCGGACAGCAGAAATAAGTCATCTCGTTGTTGGTACAAAGTCAAAAGCTTATCTTTTGTAAAGTTATATGGGCCATATAGGTCGGTTATATGGGCCATATAAGTCAGTTATACGGGCCATATAACTTTCTGAAAGTTTAGCTTTCGGAATTTTAGATACAAAATTGCAAAAGGCAAATTTGTATCATGAGAGTATTCGAAAGTAATTTAGGAGGCTAATTACTCGTCGTCGAAGGGGAAATCGTCGTCGAAGCCAAACATGGCAGGTGCTTCGAAGGCGTCGAGGGCCCGGCGCTCTTTCTTTGTGGGGCGTCCGGTGCCGCGTGCACGGTCGACAAATCCGCTGATGCGGCTCATTTCGAGTATCTCGTATTGGTCGGGTGGGGTGACGTTTTCGTAGATCTCGGGCAGTAGCTTGGCTCCGACGCGTTGCTCAATGGGTTTGAGCACGCGGAAGGAGTAGGTGATGGGTGGTTTACGGACGCTCACCACCTCGCCTGCCTTCAGCGGTCGCGACGGCTTCACGTTTTGTCCGGCGATGCTGACGCGACCGTTCTTGATGGCGTCTACGGCTATGGAGCGGGTCTTGAAGATGCGGGCTGCCCAGAGCCATTTGTCAATTCTGGCTTCGGTGTTCATAGTTTTTTGCCTTTTCCTCGTTCGTTGTATTGGTTCATGGTGATGCCGATGCCGGCGAGCACGAAGCTGCGGATGATGTCGACGGCGGTGTCAATGGCGGGCTGCAACGTTTGCAGCTCGTCGTCGTCGAACCGTCCGAGCACCCACTGCACTTGCATGCCGTGGGGAAAATCGTTGCCGATGCCCATGCGCAGACGGGCATACTGCTGTCCGATGAGTTGCTGGATGTGGCCGAGGCCGTTGTGTCCGCCGTTTGAGCCGTTGGCTTTCAGGCGGAACTGTCCGAGCGGCAGGGCTACTTCATCGCTCACGACGAGCAGGCGCGACTGGTCGATGTTTTCTTTCGTGAGCCAGTAGCGCACGGCATTGCCCGAGAGGTTCATGTAGGTGGTGGGCTTGAGCAGGAACACTTTGCGGCCTTTGATGCTGGTCTCGGCGACGTAGCCATAGCGTCGGTCTTGAAAAGAAATATTGGACGCCTTGGCGAAGGCGTCCAATACCATGTATCCTGCGTTGTGGCGGGTTCCGGCGTATTCGCTTCCAGGATTGCCCAAGCCGACAATCAGATATTTGTCCATGACTAAGAGTAATGATTAATTTACTCTGCAGCTTCTTCGCCCTCTTCGGCAGCGGCAGCGGCAGCAGCCGACTTAGAGGCACGTGTGGTCTTCACTGAGCAAACGACAACCTCGGGAGAGGTAGCCAGCTCGATGCCTTCGAAACTGAGCTGACCCACCTTGATGCTCTTGCCGAGCTGCAGGTTGGTAACGTCGATGTCGAGTTGCTCGGGAATCTGCTTATAGGGAGCTGTAACGTTGATTTTGCGAATAGAGAGGTTGATTTTACCACCGTCGCGTACACCCTGAGCCAGACCGTTCAGCTTGACGGGGATGCCAATGGTGATGGGTTTCTCGTCGTTCACCTCGTAGAAGTCGACATGAAGCAACGCGTCGGTAACGGGATGGAACTGCAGCTCTTTGATGACGGCCTTGTGTGCCTCGCCATCGATGTCGAGGTTGACAATGTAAACATTGGGTGTGTAGACTACCTTGCGCAGTTCGGCTGCGGTGCAGGCAAATGCCAAAGCAACGGGCTTGCCTTCTTCGCGAGCTTCGCCATAGAGGTTACAGGGAACGAGACCTTCTTTTCTCAGAAGTTTTGAAGCTTTTTTACCCAGGCCTTCGCGCTTCTTGCCTGCTACATTGATTTCTTTCATAATGTGTTACTCTAAATTAAGTTGTACATAAATAAAATTTTGTTGCCTTAATTCGCCATCACACGGTGTGCTATGGTTAAAGCGGCTGCAAAGGTACTGCTTTTTTCCTTAACTTGCAAGATTTACCCGAAAAAAGTGCAGTTTTCAGTTTTAGTTTTTAGTTTTCAGTTATTAGTTTTTAGTTTTCAGTTATTAGTTTTTAGTTTTTCACCTTTTTAGTTTTTCACCTTTTTGTTTAGGTTTTTGTGTTAACATTAACTATTAACCATTAAAAAAATATGCAATATGCATTATGAATTATGAATTATTTTGTACCTTTGCACCGGAAAAAGTGTTTGATGTTTTAATTTAGAGAAATTAAAGAAACTATGATCAATCGTGAACTGATAAGAATAAAGATAGTCCAGTTAATCTATGCATACTACCAAAACGGCAACAAAAACATGGACAATGCTGAAAAGGAATTGCTTTTCAGTCTTTCGAAAGCATACGACTTATATAATTACCTGCTTCTTCTCATCGTGGCCGTCACTCGCGAAGAGCGCCTGCGCGTAGAGGTCGGTACCAACAGAGCCAAACGTGAAGGGACCGAGCCTCCCTCGCAACGGTTTGCCTATAACAAGTTTGCCATACAGCTTGAGGAGAACCGTATGCTCAACAAGTTTATTGAAGACCAGCATCTCACATGGGACGACGACATCGAGGTGGTGCGCTCGTTGTGCAACCTGATAGAGCAGAGCGAAATCTACAAGGAGTACATGGCCGATGCCGACGACTCCTATGAGACTCATCGCGAGGTGTGGCGGCGGCTCTATAAGCAGTTCTTCCAAGAGAACGAAGACCTTGACGGTGTGCTCGAAGAGAAGAGTCTCTATTGGAACGACGACAAGGAGGTCATCGACACCTTTGTCCTGAAGACCATCAAGCGTTTCGACCCTTCCAACGGTCAAAGCCAGGAGCTTTTGCCCGAGTACAAGGACGACGAAGACAGCGAGTTTGCCAAGCGCCTGTTCCGGGCTACCATTCTCAATGCCGAACAGTATCAGCGCTATATGAGCGAGAGCTCGCGCAACTGGGATTTCTCGCGTCTGGCCTACATGGACATTGTCATCATGCAGATAGCCATTGCCGAGATGCTAAACTTCCCCAACATTCCAGTCTCGGTAACCATCAACGAATACATCAGTCTGGCAAAAATCTATAGCACCCCACGCAGCGCAAGCTACATCAACGGAATGCTTGATGCCATTGCTCGCAACCTTATTGCCGAAGGCCGAATGATGAAACCCATGATAGTGCCTGGCCCGCGACGGCTGAAAAAGGAACAAGCCGATGAGGAAGCGACTGACGAAGACACAGAAAAAGTTGAAAATCGTGATTAAGCGAGTGAAGACCAAGCTTGCTTGAAGTCTTCCGAACGTGAACGATTTATGTAAAGGTTGAAAAGTCTCTATTAGCATGTAGGGACGCGGCGTGCCGCGTTGAAAAGTTGAAAAATTGCAAAAATAAGTAAATCGTCAAATCGTAAATTAAAAACATGAACACAATCTTATTACAAGCAGCAGCCCCCCAAGGTGGTGGCAGTGGAATGATGCTCATCATGATGGTAGCCATTTTTGCCATCATGTGGCTCTTCATGATTCGTCCGCAACAGCAGCGACAGAAGAAAATCCGCGAGTTCCAGAATTCCCTTCAAGAGGGCACGAAGGTCGTCATCGGCGGCGGTATCTATGGAACCGTGAAGCGTATCGACCTGACCAAAAACACGGTCGATGTGGAAATTTCCCGCGGTGTGGTCATCACAGTCGACAAGGGAAATGTCTATGCCGATGCATCCTCGCAGACTCCTAACGCATAAACGCTCCTGTCCCCGTTAACGTTGAAAATCGTGATTAAGCGAGTGAAGACTGTAGGGACGCGGTGTGCCGCGTTGTCAATCGCGAGAACTGTCGTCCGATAACTCCCGTTAACTTCCGCCGACGTAGTTGGCTAACTCCTGTTAACTCCTGAGCAAGCGAAGCTTGAGAAACTTGAATAGAAAAGAGAATAATGAAATCGTGGCTCACACGCATATATGAATCGACGAGAAACATCTTGTTCAGATTGCTGAACAAGGAGTTCCTCGTCTTTTTGTTTTTCCTTGCACTGAGCGGCATCTTCTGGCTCGTCATGACGCTTAACGAGGACTACGAACGGGAAATCTACGTGCCCGTACAGCTTACCGGTGTTCCAAAGAATGCCGTCATCACCAGCGAGATGGACGACACGCTGCGTGTCACTGTTCGCGACAAGGGCTTTGTGCTCGCATCCTATCTCTATGGCGAAGGTGTTCGTCCTATAGTCATCAACTTCAACACGTTTGCCAACACGTCAAAGGGAAAGGGCACCGTGCCTGTGGGCGAACTGCAGCGTCAGCTCTATCAGCGCATTAACGCATCGACACGGCTTGTCTCTATCAAGCCCGACAAACTGGAGTTCTATTTTAACTATGGTCTGACCAAGCGTGTGCCTGTGAAGCTTGCAGGAACGATTGTTCCGGGCAAGAGTTTCTACCTCTCGCAAACCAAGTTCTGGCCCGAGGTGGTTACCATCTATGCCAGCCGACAGCTGCTCGATAGTGTGAAGCATGTCAATACCGAGTTCTTAAAGATTTCAAACTTCGAGGACACCATAATCCGCGAGGTACGGTTGGCGAAGATTAAAGGTGTGAAGTGTGTGCCGCAGACGGTGCGCATAGGTCTGTATCCCGACGTGTTGACCGAAGAGACCATCGAGGTGCCCATCAGTGCCATAAACATGCCCGCCGACAAGCAGCTGCGCACCTTCCCCGGAAAGGTTACCGTGAAGTTCACGGCTGGAGCTGGCGTGGTGCGCAACCTCTCACCTGAGCATTTCACCGTGGTGGCCGATTACAAAGAACTGTCGCAGAACGCGTCAGACAAGTGCGCCATTCACTTGGTGAAGAGCCCGGCAACGGTGCGTAATGCCAAGCTTGAAGTGGATAAGGTTGATTATCTCATTGAGCAGAAATAGCATGTACGTCGCAATAACCGGTGGAATAGGAGCAGGCAAGAGCTATGTATGCCGTCTGCTGGAACTGCGTGGCATTCGCGTCTACGACTGCGATGCCGCTGCCAAGCGACTGATGCGAACATCTGCGGCCATCCGCCAATCGCTCTGTCGACTCGTCGGTGACGAGGTCTATAAAGGCAACGTCTTGCAGAAGAGTGTCCTTGCATCCTTTCTGCTCGAGAGCGAGCAAAACAAACAAGCGGTCAACGACATCGTCCATCCGGCTGTGGCACGCGACTTCATGGACTCGGGCATGCACTGGTTGGAAAGTGCCATACTCTTCGACAGCCGGTTCGACCAGCGCGTCAGTTTCGATGCCATCGTTTGTGTCACAGCTCCGCTTGAGCTCCGCATTCGTCGAGTGATGAGTCGCGACGGCATCAGCCGTGAGAAGACACTCGAGTGGATTGGCCGACAGCTGCCACAGGAGGAGATGCTGCGACGAAGCACTTTCGAGATTGTGAACGACGGCCACCAGTGTTTGAGCCATCAGATTGATGAAATATTAAAACAGATAACTTCGCATGTTAGTAGTTAACTCCCAGCAAGCGAAGCCCAGCGAGACTTGAATCAAAACAGATAAATCATTTAAAAAGTTTAAGAAAAGACAATGGAAACAATTCTCTCCATCGCCGGCAAGCCAGGACTCTTTCGTCTGGTTTCGCGCGGCAAGCAAACCTTGATAGTAGAAACCCTTGACGAGGCTAAGCGTCGAATGCCGGCCTTCGCAACCGACCGCGTCACCAGCCTCGGCGATATCGCCATGTTTACCGACAGTGAGGACATCCCTCTTTGGCAGGTGCTCAAGAATGTGGGCGAAAAAGAACAGTCGAAACCCTGCTCAATCAATTTCCGCAAGGCATCAGGCAAGGAACTGCGCGAGTATTTCGCCGAGGTTCTGCCCGAGTTTGACCGCGACCGCGTACACGACAGTGACATCAAGAAGCTGCTTCAGTGGTACGACATCCTTGTCAAAAACGGCATCACTGACTTCGAGAAAGACCTGAAGCCCACCCAGGGCGATAACGTAGACGACCGCAAAGAAGAGGAAGCCTAAGCCAAACATCGGTAATAGAACAAAAATTTTCACGAGAATTTCATTTGAAAGTTTATCGTTTCGCATGAAATTCTCGTGAAATTTTTTGTTGATGCACGTCAGTTTCACTTGCCAATGCTATGGGCAAGTATTCCAAACGTAAAGACTTTGTGCCTTTTTGTTCGGTTCTTTTATTTTATGCGGTTCTTGGCAACGTAGCCGAGGAAAGTTTTATTGTCATCATAAACTTTCACCCAACCAGTCGCAGCGGGCTGATAGTAGACAAATGTGCCTGTGTCGAGTCTTCCGGTGATGGCATAGTTGGTGCCCGGACCTTTGCGAATGTTTACATAGGTGTCCACAGGGTCGGTGATGTGGCCCGACTGATAGGCCGGCGTCGTGTTGGCATTGCCGTTCGGGTTCACTTTCACGATGCGGTTGGTCGACATATAGCCCATAAAGGTGTTGGTCTTTGCACCCGAATAAACCAGACTCCATCCGTTGTTCAGGGGGAAGAAGTAGAGATATTCTCCCGAGTTGTAACGGCGCACGATGGGAGCCTTTGTCGTCGGCTCCTTGCGGATATTCGTGTATCCGTCGGGGTCGGAAACCATACCGTAGCGCAGGTCTTCGGGCAACACCTTGGGTTGGTCTAATTTCTCTGCGGTGGCATTCTGCCCGGCGGCAGCCGGTTGCTCCTGCGCATCGACTACAGACTGATTCTGTGGGTCGGCAGCCGGTTGCTCCTGTGCAACAGTTGCGGTCTGTTCTTGTTCGGTGGCCTGTTCCTGTGTGGCATCCTGTTTTTTCAGTGCGCTAATGTTGTCGCATGAGGACAAGACAATCAGCAATGCTGTTGTCAGAAAAATCATCTTTTTCATAATCTATTCTTTTAATAATTAATAATGTGGTTATTTAATAGGAAAGTCGAAGTAGGTCTGGGGATAGGGCTCATCTTTCAGCGTGAAATGCCACCACTCGTTAGCGTAGGGCTTGAAACCGTGTTTAAGCATCACCTTCCTCAGTGTCATTCGGTTTTCGTAGTTCTTTCGGGTCACGTTACCACCGGCATATTTTCCCATGAAGTCAGGATGCGACGGTTGTCCGAAATAGTCGAAGTGTCCGCCCATGTCAACCTCCTTGCCCGAGTCTTTGTGGCAGATGGTCATGTCGACGGTGCTGCCGCGACTGTGACCCGACTTGCGGGCAATGTAGGTTGGGAAAAGCTTGGCCTTGCTGAGGGTGGGGTAGTAGTCGGCCTTGTTCCTCTGGTCGCTGGTTTGCGACCACTGCACGAAATGCGTGACGGCCTGTTGTGGCCGATAGGCATCGTAGATTTTGATGACGTAGCCCAACTCGCGGAATTCGTCGGCAGCGGCCTTCAGTGCCTTGGCGGCAGGCTCGGAGAGGATGGTGCAGTTGGCCTCGTAGCCGTCGGCCTTCGCTCCCATAAAGTTGTTGTCGGTCGCATAGCGCAGGTCTTCCACTACATCGGGGATAAGTGTCTTTACATACACGAATCCGTCGTGTGGAATAGTGGCAGTAGCCTGAGCATATCCAATCTTCAGCGTGTCGGTCTGTCCGATGCTCGCAGAGTCAGGGCCGATGGTGTCTCGCGCGGTGTCTGCGGCCTGTCGGCTGTCGGTTTTGTTGGCATTGCAGGCCAGGGTGGTGGCCAGAATCATGCTGAGCACCAGCATGATTGACAATCCTTTTCTCATCATCGCTCTATTTTGTGGGCTTGAAGACGATGGGCATGGTGTATTTCGTGGTGACGGCATTACCGTTCTGCTTGCCAGGCATCCACTTCGGCATCTTGCCCACCAAGCGTAGAGCCTCGCGGCCGAGCTCTTCGCTGGCGTTCTTGATCACCTTGGCATTGGCGACGGTGCCGTCTTTCTCAATGGTGAACGACACGACGACGCGCGTCTCCTCCTCTACGCCGCCGTCGGGATATTGCAGGTTGTCCTCGATAAACTTCATCAGTGCCTGCTGGCCACCCTGAAACGAGGGTTGCTGCTCGGCCATGCCGAAAATCTTGGTGCCGTCTTCCTGCGTGGCGATAAGGTTGAGTGTGTCAACGGGTATGGAAGGCTTTCCCATGAGGGGGCGGGTTGGGGGACCATCCTGGCGAATGGGCGGCTCACCTTCGAGCGGCATTATTTCCTGAGTTTTTTTCGAAGAGTGGCATGCGGTGAGTGCGGTGATTCCCAAGGAGATTCCTGCTATTCTCACGGCCTTCCCAGCCAGTCGCATGGCGTTGAGTTGCTGATCGAGATAGCGCACTTCCGCCTCGCAGGCGGGGCAGGTGCCCAGACATTCACCTTCGTGGTGACATTCCACAGGCTTGTAGTCGATGCCGTTTTCGTCCGCCACTTTCTGACGGATGCCTTTCAGCGTATTGCAAATTGATTTTCCTCTGTTCATAGTGTAATGGGTAAGGTTTGTGTTGTTAATTGTAGTTACGCGATGTGTCGCGTCGAAGAATTGCCTTCAGATTATTCTGTGGGCATTTGAATAGTGTCTTGGGTTGTATTGGGCACAAGGCCTGTGGGCTGCTCGATGATGTATTTTCCCCGTACCGACGAGGGCTTGTTCTTCGATGAGTGACAGGCGGTGAGTGCGGCGATTCCCAAGGAGATTCCGGCTATCTTCACGGCCTTGCCAGCCAGTCGCATGGCGTTGAGCCGCTGGTCGAGATAGCGCACTTCAGCTTCGCAAGCAGGGCAGGTGCCCAAGCAGTCGCCTTTGTGGTCGCATTCCACAGGCTTGTACTCGATGCCGTTTTCGTCCGCCACTTTCTGACGGATGCTTTTCAGCGTGTTGCAAATTGATTTTCCTCGAGTCATGTCTTTATGCAGAAATTGTTTCTGCAAATATAAATAAAAATAAACAAACTTCCAAAATTTCTGCACAAATATTTTTTTGTTCGAATTATTCTGTGTATCTTTGCAATTGCAAACTCACGCCGAGTCGATTTCGTAAGATGTTGGAGCGGCTGCCAGGAGGGAGCATTACATATTGTAAAGTGTTTGCTAACGCTTTGTATTTGGAACTATTGAATGTAGGAAACTCAATAACCCAAATCAGATACATTGCAGAAGTAGATACTACGGGTAGGTATAATATGCTGTCCCGTTGGTGTGCCGGCGGCTATCATACCGTCTATGCACACCTTTTGGGTAGCATTCTTATATACCGACGGCGTGGGTGTCAGAATCTGTTTGTTATTTGTGAGGTATCCTACAACCTAATAGTTCAAACGAGCAGAGGCCAGATACCCCGCTTTCTTTATGTGATATCTTGAACATTATTTATTAACAGCCTGTATCTGGGTGTCTGACGGGCACAACTTCTCAAAACAAATGAAAAAGTTATTTTTGTGTGTGATTTTGTGCTTAATGTCAATGGTGACATTTGCGCAGAAAGAGGTAACGGTCAAAGCAGGAACAATTGTACCGTTGCAAGTTGTTAATCCAACGAAAGCTGCCGATGTAAAAGTAGGGCAGAAAGTAGCTTTCCGAGTCTCTCGCGACATTAATGTTGATGGAACTATCGCCATTCCTTATGGTACTATGGTGAATGGTTCCGTGTATGAAGCAAAAAAATCCGCTTGGTTTGGAACAAAAGGCCGTTTAGGTATCAAAATCAATGAGATAATTATGCCCAATGGTGATATTATTCCTTTGACAAATGGAGATATCTATGTTACGGGGCAGAATAGAACGGCAATTGCAACGGTTGTATTTCTCTTTACCCTTGTACCGCTACCTTGTGGATCAAAAGCCGAACTTCCCGCAAATTATGAAATACAAGCAAATGTTGCTGCGAACACCTCTGTGAAAGTGAATTAAATGCAGGAGAGTGTGTCAAAACGCAAATGCTATTATGAGAATTTTACATTTTGACACTCGCCAATAAGAAAAGACCATTTCTAAACTTAAAATCAAGTTCAGAAATGGTTTTTTCTTTACCTTTAGGTGGAACCCTTCTTACAGATTAAAAGTTGCAAAGTTACAAAATAAAAAATTGACACACCCTCCTATTAGTTAGTCTGTCCATTCAGTCCACAAATAAGCTTTTTCTTTATAAATATAAATATCCGAAAATACCAATAAATACAAGGAACAGAACATGTAACAATCATAATAGAAATTGTTTTTCATTTGGGCTTATTATTTTAGTTTTTTATGTATCTTTGCAACCATGATAGAAGCGCCGCTCATAGGAATTAGTCGGCATCGGTTAGCCACCGACGGGGTAGGGGTGACCACGCTCGTCACGTTTCACGGTTGTCCGCTGCGCTGCCGTTACTGTCTGAATCCACAGTGCCTGCGCCCGTCGGGACTGTGGAAGACCGTCACACCGGAAGAGCTGTTTGCAGAGGTGCGCATCGACGACCTCTACTTTCAGGCCACGGGTGGCGGCATCACATTCGGCGGTGGCGAGCCGTTGTTGCGTAGTGCTTTCATCCGTTCGTTCTGCGAGTTGGCTCCCCGAGAGTGGAACATCACGCTGGAGACTTCGCTCCACGTGCCCCGCAAACATTTGGAAGAGGTGCTGCCATTTGTCGGCGAATATTTTATTGATGTGAAAGACATGTCGCCCGACATCTATCGTCGTTACACCCTTCGCAGCAATCGGCAGACCATTCAAAACCTGCAGTGGCTGGCCGACAAGGGACTGCAAGAGCGTGTTGTCATAAGGCTGCCGCGCATCCCCGACTACAATACGGGTTGGGACGTACGCCGCAGTAGGAAAGCGTTAGAGGCTATGGGTTATACCCGCTTCGACTGCTTTACATATATAAAAGATGTGGAAGACCACAAACGCAGAATAAGATAGGAGAATGGCCCTCGGCTATTCTCCTATTTCAATTTTACCGATGAGCTTGCGCATGCGGCCGTTGCCGATGAACGGGGCGTGGGCATCTTCGGGGAAGAAGATGTAGAACTCTCCCGGGTGCACCGTGAAGTAGGCGGCGGCTGGCCGGTCGTAGAAAGCAACGTCGCGCTGCTCGTCGTAAGGTCTCTCGGGAACGCCCTCAAGTGTTGACAACGGTTGCCAACCCACCTCCTCGTTCGTGCTTAACGGTATCTGCACGTCGATGTAGCGACGGTGCACTTCAAGCGGTCGCTCCTCGCGCGGTTGCAGGTCCATGTCCTCGAAGTTGATAAACATCTGCTTGCCCATAATTTCAATCCTGCCGGCCTTCGCCTCAGAGAAATCGTGGGTCTTCACATACTCGAAAAACTTTTCCAGTAGTGGGTGGAGCGCATAGTAGCGCTCACAATCTTCCATTTTTGCTATAATCATGGTCAAAAAGATTTTGCAAACGAGCGCAAACGGAGCTTGCTCCATTTTTGCCGAGTGCAGCTTGTCTTATTAAAATTTTATGCAAAGATAATAAATAATTCAGAATTGATAATTGATAATTGGAGATTATTTTCCCAAACATGAGAAATATATAAAAAATCGAGTAAGTGAAAGGATATTGAAAGCATCTATCCTATGTCTTCAGACAAACAAATGCTGACATTTTGTCTTATATTTATGACAATTTGGCACACAAGTTCTCATTGGTATGTTCCTTGCAATATATTGGGTGTAGCGCACTCGAAAGGGTGCAGAAAATAAGCAACATTATCAAACAACATTTAAATTATAGGAGGTAAAAATTATGTATCCAGTTTATCGAAACAGTTGGTTACCCGAAGTCTTCAACGACTTCTTCAACACAGAAAACATGCCGAAGGCCAATGCAACGGCTCCGGCCATCAACGTAAAAGAAACCGCAGACGAGTACATCGTAGAGCTTGCTGCCCCAGGCATGTCGAAGGAGGATTTTGACGTGCATATCAACGTCGACGGCGACTTGAACATCAAGATGGAAAGCAAGCAGGAAAAGAAAGAGGAGGACAAGAAGGCTCACTACCTGCGTCGCGAGTTTGCTTACTCGAAATATGAGCAGACGCTGATACTGCCTGACGATGTCAACCGCGACAACATCGCTGCCCGTGTGGCCGATGGTGTGCTGACGGTAGATCTGCCCAAAGTGAAAAAGGAGGAGAACAAGGTTACGCGACAGATTACAGTCGACTAACCCACACTGTCTCGAACAGTAGAGGATGGCCTGCGCCATCCTTTTTTTATGCGCTGAGCCTCAAGGCTTGTCTTTCGCAGACCAATATGGGCCATATAGGTCGGTTATATGGGCCGTATTACTGTGCTATATGGACCATATAAGTATTGCAAAGGTTAGCTTTTGGATGTCGGTCAGTCGTCATGCTGCATGCTTAAAGCCGTTTTCTTGCAACTCAGTCGCAAAAAAACGACATTCAAGCGGAAAACGTTTGGCGGAATGGTGAATCGTTTATACTTTTGCAAAGTGAATATTGAAAACAGGAATTAAGTATAGCGTATGAACGAGATTCTGCATTTGATTAACGAGATGTCGCCCTATCTGTTGCTGGGCTTCCTGATAGCCGGGCTGATGCATGCCTTTGTCCCCGGCAAGTATTACTCGCGCTATTTGTCGAAAAACAATTTCCGCTCGGTAGTGAATGCAGCCTTGCTGGGCATCCCGTTGCCGTTGTGCTCGTGCGGGGTCATTCCCACGGCCATGTCGCTACACAAGGAGGGGGCCTCGAAAGGGGCGGTGGTGTCGTTTCTGATTGCTACGCCGCAGACGGGCGTCGACTCTATCGTGGCAACCTACTCGCTCATGGGACTGCCCTTCGCACTGTTGCGCCCCGTGGTGGCGCTGTTCACTGCGCTGTTCGGCGGACAGCTTGCGCAGGCGATAGGCGATGAGAGGAGAGAGGCTTCCTTTAGTGGAGAGAGGAACGAGGAGAGTTCGTGTTGTTGCCATCACCATGAGTACGGTCACGAGAGTGGGGCAGAGGAGGATTGCTGCTGTGCCCACGACAATGCGTCTGACGGTCATTGCAGCTGTGAACATGCTGAGGCCAAGGCGGGCATGACGTTCTGGCAGAAGATGGGTGTTGCCCTGCGCTATGCGTTTGTCGACATGGTGGAGGACATCGGCAAGTGGCTTGTCGTAGGTCTTGTCGTGGCAGCACTGATTACGGTGCTGGTTCCCGATGAGTTCTTTGCTGTATTTGCCGGCAACACATGGCTGTCTATGCTGTTGGTGCTCTGCATCAGTGTGCCGATGTATATCTGTGCGACGGGCTCGATACCCATTGCCGTGGCGCTGATGCTGAAAGGTCTCACTCCGGGTGCGGCGCTCGTGCTGCTCATGGCCGGGCCGGCTGCCAACATGGCCAGCATACTCGTCATCCGGCAGCGCATGGGTGCGCGGACGCTCGTGGCCTATCTCGCCGCCATCGTGGCAGGAGCCGTGCTGGCTGGCTTTGGCATCGACTATCTGTTGCCGCGCGAGTGGTTTACCGACAATCTGGTGCAGCTGGAGAGTGGCACGGAAATTGCTACATGGTTTGAGTGGACATGCTCTGCGCTGCTTGTGCTGCTGTTAGGCTACGCCCTGCTGAGACCCCACCATCATCATTGACGGTTGAAAAGTTGAATTATGCACTATGAACTATGAACTAAAAAACAGGCCCAGCATATCGGACGAGCAGACGCTCGACAATGCCGGTGTGCGCGTGACGGCCGTGCGGCTAATGGTGTGGCGACAGGTGCGCCACGGTTTCGACGATGCTTTCGGGCTGAGCGACCTTGAGGCTGCACTGCCGACGGTAGATCGCTCTACGCTCTTCCGAACGCTGAACACGCTGACCGAAGCCCATCTGCTGCACGAGATTGATGACGGCTCGGGAGCACAGAAATACTGTGTCTGCCATCTCGACGACACGCGACACTGTGAGGGGCACGTGCATCTGACCTGCACGCGCTGCCACCGCACCTACTGTCTGTCCAACGTGCGCATTCCTGCTGTTGCGCTGCCCGAAGGCTTCGAGGCAGAGGAAACGGAATACGTGGTGAAGGGCATCTGCCAGAAATGCCAGAAAGGGTGAGCGGGGCTGGTAGTGAATTTTCTCGGGAAAAATTTGGCATAGTGCGCAAAATCAAGTAATTTTGCGCACTGATTATTTTTAACATTATAACATTTCAATATTTAGCAATGATTCTCAATATCATCTTGATAATAGTTGGCGTGGTCGTAGTGCTGTGGGGTGCCGACCGCATGACCGACGGTGCCGTGGGTATTGCCGAGCGGTTGAAGGTTCCGCAGATTGTCATCGGTCTGACCATTGTGGCGATGGGTACATCGATGCCTGAGTTTTGTGTCAGCCTGGTGTCGGCATTGAAAGGCACGGCCGACCTTGCCGTCGGTAACGTCGTGGGCAGCAACATCTTCAACGCGATGCTCATTGTGGGGTGCGCGGCTGCTGTGGCTCCGATGACCATCCTGCCACAGACCGTGCGCAAGGATGTCCCCTTTGCGTTGATAGCATCAGCCGCCCTGTGGGTGATGTGCATCGACAATTCCATCTCGCGTATTGATGCCGCACTGCTCTTTGCCGCATTCTTAGTTTTCATGTATGTGACGTTGAAAAAGACACCCTCTGCCACTCCTGCTGAAGCTTCCACCACATCTACGCTTGCAGAGGAGGGTGGAGAGAGGAGAGAGGAGAGAAATCAATCGGATGCTCTCCCTCAAAAGAAGGAAAAAGGTATGTGGCTGTCCGTCGGACTCGTAGTGCTTGGACTGGCCTGTCTGATTATCGGTTCAAACATCTTTGTCGACAATGCCACAGCGCTGGCCAGTGCGTTCGGTGTGTCGGAGGCTGTGATTGGTCTGACCGTTGTGGCTGGCGGTACGTCGATGCCCGAGCTGGCCACCAGCATTGTGGCTGCACGCAAAGGCAACTCGGGCATTGCTATCGGCAATGTCTTGGGCTCAAACGTATTTAATATCCTGCTGATATTGGGCGGCACAGGACTCATCGCCCCCATGACCATCAAGGGCATCACCGACGTCGACCTTATTTTGCTTGTCGTGTCGATGGTGATGTTGTGGCTCTTCTCCTATACAAAGTTGCGCATCGAACGTTGGGAAGGCCTTGTGCTCATCGTTGTCTTCGTCGGTTATATGACGTGGCTTATCGCCAATGCCGTGTAGGAATCGGCTTAGTTAGAATAAAAAAAATGCCGTGAGACTTGCTACAGATGCAGGTCTCACGGCAATTTTCGTTTTCTATACCCGGTGACCGGACTTTACTCCAGAGGAATCTCGGGGTGCTGCACGGCGAGGGGTTGGCCTTTCTGTGAGAGGTAGAACATGTAGAGCACCACGGGCTTTTTGCCGCGATTCTCGCCATGGTGGATGGTGTTAACCATCTCGACAACGGCCTCGCCTTCGTGGACCACCTTCTCCTGACCGTCCTGTCCGATAATGGTCAGCTCGCCTTCAACGAGCACGCCATAGTTCATCACGGGATGGTGGTGCCACCCAAGCTTCTTGCCGGCAGGGAAGACATACTTCACGGCAACCAGTTCGGGGCGTCCTTTGAAGTAGTCGGGCAGTTCCACGCCATCCCAGCTTTTGCTGGTGCGTATCAGCTCGGTTGATTGTACCTCTTGTACTTCCGTTGGAGCGCAGGCTTCATCGGTACACGACTTTTTGCAGAGTAGCAGAATAATCAAGATGCCAACGACAACGATGGCTGCTGCTATCCAGATTCTTATATGTTTCATCGGTTTGTAAGTTTATAATTTCGCAATGATGTTAAGAGATTAAAAGCCATAGATTTCAGCGAGTTTCTTGCCGAGGGCTTCGCCGCGCAGGTCGCGTGCGATGATTTTCCCTGTGGGGTCGACGAGCAGCGACGAGGGGATGGCCTGAATCTGATAGGTCTTTGCAGCAATGCTCTGCCAGAACTTCAGGTCGCTGAGGTGAGTCCAGTTCAGCTGTTTATCCGCGATAGCCTTCTTCCAAGCATCGCCGTCGCGGTCGAACGACAGGCCTACGACGTTGAATCCTTTTTCGTGGTATTTATCGTAGTTGGCCTTCACGTTGGGCATCTCACCCATGCAAGGTCCACACCATGATGCCCAGAAGTCGATGAGCACGTAGTTGCCCTTGCCGACATATTCGCTCAGTTTGTGGGGTTTGCCGTCGACATCGTTTTCTTCGAGGTCGATGAACTGTGTGCCGATGATGGCGTTCTTGGCGAGTTGTGCTTCAAGGTATGCCTTTGCGCCTGCGCATGCCGGATGGTTCACATAGGCAAATGAGGGGTCGAAAAACTCCTTCATCTCTGCCTCGGCATCTTCACCCGTGATGGCCGTCTTAACGAAGAAAGCGGGAATAATGTTGTCGTGATTCTCGCTGATGATTTTCTTTATATAGGTTTCTTGTTCGTTTTGTACGGCTTCTATCTGTGGGCGCAGCGTCTCGATGAAGGCCATGAGCTCCTCCTGTGTGCGGTTGCCCGAAGCGCGATAGTCTTCAAATGCCTTGCTTATCGGTTCAGTCTTGGCACTGATAGCATCGACTTCGCGGTCGTATTTGTTCAGTCGTTCGTTCAGCGGCGAGCCCTTCAGCGTCATGTCGGTGAGGTTGGCGTTCAATGGTGTGCCGTCGTTGATAAACACGATGATGCCTTTTTCGCCCTTCACGCCGAAGAAATTGTTTTTGGCCTCGGAGCCTTCAAGACGGAATTTCCCGTTTTTCACCTCTGCGCTGTCGAGCAGCTCGTTGCGCCCGCTCACATTAACGAGGTAGGCTTTCTGAACTCCCTCGGGAGCCGTGCCTTCAATGACATACTTGGCCTGCTCGGCCTCTTTGTTCGATTGTGCCGCCAATGGCATTGTGCCCAACACGACGGCTGCAAGTGCAAATAGCTTTCTCATATTTTTCTACTGTTGTTTTTATTGTTGTTCCTTAAAAAATAATCGGTGCAAAGATATAAAATAATTCATAATTCGTGGTAATTTGGAATAAAAATAATCATTAACTCGCCATAATTCATAATTATTTTATAATTTTGCAGGCGATTTAAAAATTAGGGGTACTTGCTAAACCCTCTTTAACAAAACAAGAATATGAATACACGACAAGATGAGGGCCTGCAACGGTTGGGCCGGAAGGTGGCTTATAGTGACGACTATGCGCCCGAGGTGTTGGAGACTTTTGAGAATCTTCACCAAGACAATGACTATTGGGTTCAGTTCAGCTGTCCGGAGTTTACCACGCTCTGTCCGATTACGGGCCAGCCAGACTTTGCCGAGATTATCATCCGCTACATCCCTGCCGAGCGGATGGTGGAGAGCAAGAGTCTGAAGCTTTATTTGTTTTCGTTCCGCAACCATGGCGATTTCCATGAGGACTGCGTGAACACCATCATGAAAGACCTGATTAAACTGATGGCTCCGCGCTACATCGAGGTGCTGGGTAAGTTTACCCCGCGTGGCGGCATTGCCATTCATCCCTATGCCAACTATGGCTGTCCGGGCACGAAGTATGAGCGTCTGGCCGAAGAGCGGTTCCTCAGACAAGGGCTTTGATAATACTATAATGCATAATTCATAATTCATAATGCATAATTAAGCTGGCGCATCGGAAGCAATTATGCATTATGAATTATGCATTATGAATTAAAAAAGGTTTATTCTTTTGTTCGTTCGAGGGCTTGTTTTCTGAGTTTCTCGGCGATGGCCTTGGCTTTCTGGTTTACTTCTTCCTGACTTTGCTTGCGATAGTAGCTGCGTTGTGCGCCTTCGGAAGCGAGCACGAGCGAGTCGTTGCGCAGATAGACGATGTCGCAGGTGTCGTTGTGCTTGTTGCTGACCTTGACCTCTTCGTCATTGGTGAGTTGGGGTGTTCCGCTGACGATGATGAGTTTGCCGTTCCAGATGTGCCAGTCGGTGAAGTAGCCCAGTTGAGGATATTCCACGGGTGTCTCGCCATTCAGTGCGTTGTTCTCCTTGATGTAGCCCACGCTTTGTGCGGTCCACTGCCGCATCAGGGCAAAGCCGTATTCGCGCGGGATGAAGTAGAGTGCGCGCAGCGAGTCGTTCAGCTCGTGACCTTCGCGCACCTTGGGCAGCACGATGTAGCACCAGATGCCTTTCAGTTCGTCGATGTTGAGAACCAGCTCTGCCACGTGCGGGTCTTCCTTGCTGACCACGATGGCCGTGCGGTCGCCTGTCTTCAGATTTCCTATGATGCGGCCCTTTCGGCTGGCCTGCTCAATGTTGTAGCTGACGGGGTCGGTGCCGTCTTCGGGCAGCAGCACGAGCACGGTGTCGCCCGTTCCCTCGCAGGTGAGGCCGTAGATGGTTGAGTCGCCCGGCAGCCGCCATTCCTGCAGTTGCTGTTCGTTGTCGTGAATCTTCTTCCTGCCGCAGCCTGCTCCGAGTAGCAGGATTGTGACGATTGCAATGAGCATCGTCAATCTCAACGGTGTGTATCCGTTTCTATTTGTTGTTGTCATTATTGTTCATGTTAAATTTTCTGCAAAGATTTTGCAAACGAGCGCAAAAGGTACTTGTACCGATTTTGCCGAGTGCAGCTAAATTTTCTGCAAAGGTAATGCAATTTTGCGTGAATGTCGTAGGTTGGTCGGTTGAAATTTTAGTTAATTAGTTTTAAATCCGAGGTCGAAATGTTAACGGTTTCTGTTGAGAAAAATCTTCGTTTTAGAGCGGAATTTTGTCATTTTCCCCCGCTTTCACTCCCTTTTTACCCCCTTTTCATTCCGAAAGATATATGTTTCGGGTTGCAAAAGACGGTCTTTTGCACTCCGAAAGACGGTCTTTCGCAACCCAAAAGCTTAGCTTTCGCGAGCGAAACATATATCTTTCGTAAAACAGAAATTGCACACTCGACTCTCAATAAGACCCCCAGCCCCCTAATTTAGGGGGCCAAAGTGATTGCACACGAATGCTTGAAAAATTCGTGACCGGAAATTTTTTCGTCGAAAATTTTTAAATCTCCGTGTTAAAAGGATTGGTCGAATTGTTAAATAGTATTTAACCGTTTCGGCGATTTGTTTCGTGTCGGGGGTGCATTGCCGATGTCTGCCGTAGCGTCTGTAATAAAATTGTAATATGTTTTTTTCTTTCGTTTGAAAAATAGACTATACTTTTGCAACCGGTTTTTTATAGAGTGATAATATAATGCAGGCAATGCTAAACTATCAAAAAGACTCAAGAAATAGTGTCAGCGATGTAGAGAAAACTGAACACAAGATTGCAATCGTCCTTCCTTGCTATAATGAGGCCGAGGTGCTTCCCGAGACTTACTCGCGGTTGTGTCCGGTGGTCGATGAGTTGAAGCGTCTGGGCGTAGAGGCAAGTCTGGTCTTTGTCGACGACGGCAGTCGCGACGACACGTGGCAGCTCATCGCGCAGTTTGCCTCGGCCGACGACCGCGTTTCGGGCATTAAGCTGTCGAGAAACGTGGGGCACCAGCGGTGTCTGTGGGCAGGTCTGGCCGAGACGGTCGACAAGTTTGATGCTGCGATAACCATCGATGCCGACCTTCAAGACGACGAGCGCACCATTGCCGATATGGTGAAAGCATACGCGGATGGCTGCGATATTGTTTACGGAATCAGGCGGAAACGCGAAACCGACAGTTTCTTCAAGCGATGGTCGGCAAAACTGTTTTACAGTCTGATGCGCAAGGCCGACGGCGACATCCTGGACAATCATGCCGACTACCGGCTGATGAGCAACAGAGCCGTGAAAGCCTTGCTGAACTATCCCGAGCGCAATCTCTTCTTGAGGGGCATTGTCAGGAAAATAGGGTTTCGCGAGGGTTTTGTCTATTACGACCGCAAGAGCCGCGAAATGGGGCAGTCGAAGTATCCGCTGTCGAAGATGCTGCATCTTTCATTCGACGGCATCACGTCGTTCTCCGTCGCACCACTTCACTTCATCACGTTTGTGGGTGTCGTCATGACCGTAGTTTCGTTTCTGGCCATCGTGTGGGCTGTCTACGAATATTTCGACGACCACACCATAGAAGGATGGACCTCGACGCTCGTGTCGTTGTGGTTCATCGGCGGTGTCGTCACCACGGCGATAGGAATCATCGGCACCTATATCGGGAAAATCTATACCGAGGTGAAGCGCCGTCCGCACTATTTCGTTGAGAGCTTCTTGAATCTGTAGAAGCGAATCACCGAGCGGCGTTCGGTCATCGGCTTCGGCGTTTGGCCGACAAGGTCGAGCTGATAGCCTTGCCCGTGTTTCGACATGAAATCGTCTAAGTCTTTCTCTGCCACCATGAGCACACCCGACTCAGGTGTAGCCGTTGTCTTGTTTTGCTTTTGTACAATGGTCTGCTGCACTGCCGTGAATGGCCGGATGCGGTCGTGCAGATAGAAATTGGTGCAGAAGAAGTGCATGTAGGGGTCGGACAGATGTGAGTAGATGGTGTCGTCGGGAAAGGTCGTGGCGATGAACTCGGCCAGCGGACGGTCGTATTTCTGCTTGACCACAGCCGGAACTACAATGCCGTCGGCCACCATGTAGAGCACGACCACGGCAACAAATGTGCGCCGCATGTTTTTCCATGAGAGTGCCGCGACGATTTTTCTGCCGCGCCTCTCGCTAAGTTTTCTTTTGAAGAAGAACAGGTATTCAGCCAAGAGAAACGCCATGAACGGGTAGCAGGGCAGCAGATAGGTGCTGCGCTTGCTCGTCGGGATGCAGTAGAAGAGCAGAATCAACAGAAACGACAACCACGAGAAACACGTTATCGACGGATGCAACTGTCTCCATTTCGCAAGCCTCTCCTTGAAGCGGTCGTAAGTGAAGGTTCCTTTCGGCAGCGCAAACAGCGAGCCGACGAACAGCGCGGTCCATGGCAGCCAACCCCACGCCAGTGTCAGGAAATTATACCAAATCGGTTTCTCGTGCGACGAGTAGGTCATTTGTCCGGTAAACCTGCCGACATTCTCTTCCATGACCAGCGCCATGAAAGCCTCGCCGCCTCTCTGATAGGCTGCCCAATACCACAGCGCAGGCAGCAGCAGGGCGAGGACCGAGCACACAGCCACTTTCAGTATTGCACCGACCGACCGTCGGAACAGCAGCAGGTATGCGCCAGTCACCATCGTAGGCAGAATGATGGCCACCGGACCTTTTGTGAGTGTGCCGGCACTCATGAGCAACACAGCCCAGAGCGGCCAGCCCCGACATTGGCGTGAAAACCAGTTGTAGAAGGAGTAGAGGGCTGTCACGATGAACGTCGTCAGCAGCATGTCAACCCTGCACACGTTGCCGGCACGATGCAACTCGAACGCGGTCATGGCCAGCAGAGCCGTCAGCAGACCTTTCTTCCAACCGCCGTGGCGGGTGAAGAAAAAGAAGGTCGACACGATGAGCGCAATGAAAGCCAATGCCGAGGGCAGACGCGACAAATACTCGTTCGTGTGTCCGGTGATGAAGTACAACAGGGCTATGCACCAGTGAAGCAATGGCGGCTTGTAGGCCATCTCCCCACCGTTGTTCATGGGCAGAATCCAGTTGCCGTCCTGCAACATGGTCATCGCAACGATGGCCTCGCGCGGCTCGCCTTTGGTGTGAAACTCGGTCATGCCCAGAAAAGGCAGCATCGAAAGTGCGGCTATCAGGGCAACAGCGAGTCCGGTCTTGTATATACGACGGTTCATAATTAATTTATTCTTGCTTTCCGGTGATGCTTCGCATGATGATTCAGCAAACATCATTTTATAAAAGGGCAAAAGGAGAAGATATCGAAAACAAGACTACCATAGAAATGATGAAAGTCTTTCTAAGGTGCTTTTGTTTTGCAGTTTTCAACGATAATGCAACGATTCTGAAATCGTTTGTACTTTGGAATAGAATGGTGTTTCG
>CACYRB010000028.1 GCA_902776685.1 uncultured Prevotellaceae bacterium | reverse complement strand
TTTGTTGCAAAAACAAAGGTAACAAAAAAGGCTGAAACCCAAACGAGGGCTTCAGCCTAAATTTTTTTATTGCTAAAAAAATTTTAGCGGACAGCAATATAAAATTATTCAAAGACTATACTGGATAACGGCAAAGGAACGTCAGATTTGTGTTCCTTTGCCTTATTTTTGCTTCATACGATAATTCGACTTATTGCTGTAAGTCACTTGCGCACACCGTTGCCTAATCTTGTTACACTACACGAAACGGGTGGGGAAGGGGAACGAAAAAAAGAGGCCTTAAATGTATCACTACATCCAAGACCCATACTCACTTAATCAACAAAAACTAATTAATTACCTCATTTACCTGTTAATATATTTATCAGTAATCTGTTTTTATAAATTTGTGTATTTCGATTTCGCTTGCAAAATTACTACATATATATTGAAAGCAAGAACTTTTTTGTATAAAATATGTTAAAAAGACGGTAAAAAAATGACTTGTCGCAAAAAGTTTGTCATTTATCGTTCTTTTTGGCGGTGTAACGCTTTATCGTACCATAGGCTTCGTAGAGTCCTAATTCTCCTGCCGTGCTTAAGTCTTGGATGCCCGCATCAATATTGTTTGCGTGTATGCGGGCCAGTCCTCGGTTATAGTAAGCTTCCGGTATGGCTGAGTTGAGCTCGATGGCCTTTGTATAGTCGATGATGGCTTTCGTGTAGTTGTTCTGCATCGCGTAGAGGTTGGCCCTGTTGTAGTAGAGATACGGGTTTGCGGGCGAAAGCTTTATGGCTTCATTAGTGTCGTCGATAGCTTTCTCTATGGTCAGGGCATTGGCTGGATAGGTGTTGGCCATATCTGTTGCGCTCTGCGACAAGCCTGTGTTAGCCAGCATAGCTTCGCAAACACCTTTTTGCCATCGGGGCAGAATGGCGGTAGAGTCAATCTGCAGGCAAACGATGAGGTCGTTGATGGCAGCATCGAGATTGTAGAGTGCGGTGTAGGCAACGGCGCGTTGGATAAGCAGCGGCACAAGGGCATGCGAGTCGTGTATCTGTTCAATCTTTTTCGAGAGACTGTCGGTGAAGTTTGTCAGCTGTCTCGATTCTGTGGCATCTATTTTCTGTTGTCGGCAGCTCACGTAGAGTTTCTGCTGTGCACCTTTTGAGTTGTTGTATCGCTCAACCTCTTCTGAGAAAGCCTGATAAGATTTCACGCCGTTGCTGTATTGCTTTGTCGAAAGCGCATACATCGGCATGAAGTGGTCTTCTGCCTGCCGATGTTGTACGCGGCCGCGGTATTCGGTCTTGTATTTGAATTCGTGGACAGGCTTCTCCTCGTCTTCAACGACAATCTGGTCATATTTGCTGAAGTCAATCTCGCTACGTTTTCTCAACTGTTTTATCTTTCCTTTTGTCCATCGGGGTTGGATGCCGACATGCTTGTCCATTTGTGCCTTGAAGATGCGGAACTCATCAAGCTCGGCTTTGGCAGTCATGCCAAGTAGCCGGTAGCAACGTGCCCGGGCGGCCAGACCGGCCCAGAAGTTAGGAAAGATATCAATCAGTTTGGAGTAGTCGCTGATGGCTGCGCGTGGATTGCCCGTCTTGTCGTGTAGCAGTGCCCGGTTATAGATGGCCATAAGGTTGTCGGGCTCGTTCTTGATGATGAAGTCGAAGTCTTCGATGGCGCGGTTGTCGTCGCCTATCTGCACGCGCAGCAGTCCGCGGTTGTAGTGTGCAAGAAAATTCTCAGGGTTGAGCTGAATGGCCATGTCATAGTCAGACATGGCACCGCGCAGATTGTTGGTATTGATGCGCACCATGGCGCGATTAATATAGTTGCCCACGACCTGCGGCTTCAAGTGGATGGCTTTGCTTAGGTAGGCATCGGCATCCTTCCACTTCTTGCGTGTGAGTGCAATCATGGCGCGGGCCGTCCATGCCTCACTGTTGTACGGATTCATCTCCAATGCCTTGTCGAGCCATTTGTCGGCCTCGACAGTATCTTTCTGTTGGAGATAAATCTCGGCTTTGAGTGAGTAGGAGTCGGGAAATTTCTTCCATTTGACAATCATCGTGTCGAGTTCACACTGAGCCTTGTCGTAGTCTTTCAGTTCAATACGGCACAAGATGCGGTTATACCAGTTGCCTTGGTTGTGCGGATTCAGTTTTAGCGAATGGTCGTAGTCGGTTATGGCATCGGCAAACTTGTTCTGGCGAATGTGGCACAGTCCCCGCAACTCATACATGTTGTTGATGTAGGGATTCAGCTTGATGGCTTCGCTGACGTCGGCCTCTGCACCGGAAAAGTCGTCGAGATAAAATTTCGCCAGTCCTCTGTAGAACCATGGTTCGTAGAGATAGGGCTTGGCGTTGATGGCTTGGTTGAAGTATTGAATGGAGAGCACGTAGTCCTCGTAATAGAGAGCGCTGCGTCCGGTCATCATGAGCCGGTCGGTCTTAAACTGTGCGAAAGCCGCACCGACCGACATGTGGCTGATGATGAGCGCCAGCACGATTTTGTGGAATACGGCTCTTGGCATGGGGTGACTTCTCTTTTTATCTCCTCACGGGTTTTGTACGGTACCCACAGTGATATTTTCCCAGCGTGAGGGCTTTCAGCTTGTTCTTGATGAGTTGCTTGCGCAGTGGAGAGATGCGGTCGATGAACATCGTTGCATCGAGGTGGTCGAACTCGTGTTGCATCACTCGTGCCAGATAGCCTTCCACCCATTCGTCGTGTGGCTGGAACTGGTCGTCCATGTATTTCACGTGAATGCGTGTGGGGCGTGTCACCTTTTCGTGAATGCCTGGCAGCGAGAGGCATCCCTCTTCCAGCGTCTCGGTTTCCGACTCCTCGTCGCGTTCAACGATGTGAGGGTTGATGTAGGTTTTCTTGAAGTCTTTATACTCGGGAAAGTCTTCGCTGAGCGGGTCGAGGTCGATGATGACAAGGCGGATGGCCTTGCCTATTTGAGGTGCGGCAAGTCCGATACCCTCGCTTGCCGAAAGGGTTTCATACATATTGGCAATGAGCTCCTGCAGGTCGGGGTAGTCGGGGGTAATGTCCTCAGCCACCTTGCGCAGCACGGGTTGCCCATAAATATAAATAGGTAGAATCATTTGAAATGTTGAAATGTTGAAATGTTGAAATGTTGAAATGTTGAAATGTTGAAATGTTGAAATGTTGTAATGTTGAACGGATAGCCTACACGTTGAATTTTCTTGATTCCATATAGCTCTGCAAGATAATCGTTGCGCTTATTTCGTCGACCAGCGCTTTGTCTTGTCTGCGTTTCTTTCCGAGTCCGGCGTCAATCATTGTCCGATGAGCCAGCACCGAGGTGAAACGCTCGTCGTAGAACTCGATGGGTATCTGGGGCATGGCTTTCCGCCATCGGTTCACAAACTGTTTCACGCGTTCCATGTTCTCGCTTGGTGTGCCGTCGGGCTGTCGTGGTTCGCCCACAACGATGCGCTCCACCTGCTCGCGGTTAACATAGTCGGAGAGAAAGGTAAACAGTTCAGATGTAGAAACCGTCACCAATCCATTAGCAATCAGTTGCAATGGATCGGTGACAGCTATTCCTGTTCGTTTGCGACCGTAGTCGACTGATACGATTCTTGCCACTTGTGTTTACTTGGTCAGCAACCAGGCACCAGCATATTTCGATTTCAGCTGGTCGCGCAGGTTAACGGCGTCGCTCTTGCTGTCGAACGTATCGGCAATCACGCGATAGGTGCCCGAGTCTGAGCTATAGACAATCTGCGAGTTGTAGCCTGCATTTCTCAGTGCCTGCTGAGCAGCTTCGGCATTTGTCTTCAGTGAGAAGGAACCCACGACAACGCTGAAAGCCTTCAGACCAGCACCGTTCACCATGTTCACACTTTCTGTGCGAACGGGAGTGTTGTCTGAATTGTCCTGTACAACGGTCTGTGTGACGGGCTGCTGAATGACGGGAGTTACTACCGGCACGTCGGTCGACGGTGTGGTTACCGTGTTGGTTGCCTCCTGAGCCTTTGCCTTTTCATAAGCTTTCTTGTAGGCACTTTCACTTCCCTTGCAACTTGCAAATGCCAGTGCAACACACAGGCCTGCACATAAAATTACGCTTTTTTTCATTTTCTTTTGGTGTTATTGATTAAACTTATTTTCTATTTGTAAAAGCAATTCTTTAGAATTCTGTGGGCGAAATTACAAAATATCCTGCAAATATCGATAAAATTACCGCATAAAGTTTGTTAAATCACGCTAATACAAGTTATAAAGAAAAAAAACGAGCGATTTTTCTTTGTTTATGCAAATCTTTTTGTAAATTTGCTGCTGAAATATTTATCACGTTATAAAACCATTTAGAATATGAAGACATTAGGTTATTTTGGAGCATTCATCGGCGGAGCCATTGCCGGTGCTGCCCTCGGTTTACTTGTTGCTCCCGAAAAGGGAACTGACACTCGTACCCGCATCAGCGATGCTGTGGATGATTTCTGCAAGAAGCACAACATCAAGCTGAGCCGTAAAGAGGTTGACGACCTTGTTGACGACATCAAAGAGGCCGCTGCCGATGTAGTTGAGTAAGCATCCGGCTATGTTCTCAACCGATCAGAATGTAGAGACGATAGGGCAGCTGGCCGAAGCTTTGCGCCACTATGTCGGGCTACAGACAGAGTATGTCAAGCTCGACGTCGTGGAGAAAGTGGTTCGGCTGCTCACCGTTGCAACCATGACCGTCGTGCTGTCTGTGCTGTTGATCATGGTAGCCATTTTTGCGTCGTTTGCCTTGGCTCACGCCATCGAGCCTTATGTCGGCATAGCCTGGGCCTTTGCCATCGTAGCAGCCGTCTATCTGCTGGTGTTGCTCTTGGTTGTCATCAACCGCCGACGGTGGATTGAGCGGCCCTTGGTCCGTTTCCTGGCAAGCATGCTTATGTAGAGAGACAAAGTCTATATGAATACCCATCCAAACTATACGACGTTGGACGATATCCGGCAGCGAAAGGACGAGCTGCTCGTCGATATCCGCAAGGACGACCGCGAGATGCGCACCTTGTGGAACACGTTGTTCCGCAAGCCCGACATGCTCGTGTCATCCTCGCCTTCCAAGCGCCTGTCAAGTCTGATGAGCACCAGCGTCGGCGTACTCGATGCAGCCATTCTCGGCTGGAAACTCTATCGAAAGTTCCATAAGAAACGCTGAAAGCCACGTCCCGTCGCGCCTATATCGCCATCGACCTGAAGTCGTTTTACGCTTCGGTTGAGTGCGTGGACAGAGGGCTCGACCCCCTGACCACCAATCTGGTAGTGGCCGACCAGAGCCGAACCGACAAGACCATCTGTCTGGCCGTATCGCCTTCGTTGAAGGCCTATGGCATCAGTGGTCGTGCCCGTCTGTTCGAGGTCGTTCAGCGCGTGGCCGAGGTGAATGCCGAGCGTCGCCAGCGCCTCGGTCGTCAGCTGACAGGTAAATCGTCCGACGACAATCAGCTGAAAGCCCATCCCGACTGGGCCGTCGACTATGTCGTAGCCCCTCCGCGCATGGCTCGCTACATCGAAGCCAGCACCAGGGTCTACAACGTCTATCTTAACCACATTGCCCCCGAGGACATTCATGTTTACAGCATCGACGAGGTGTTCATCGATGCCACCCCCTATCTCAAGAGCCGCCATCTCTCAGCCCGACAGTTGGCCGCAGCCATCGTGCGCGACGTGCTGCTGACCACCGGCATCACCGCTACGGCTGGCATCGGCACCAATCTCTATCTGGCAAAGGTTGCCATGGACATTGTCGCCAAGCACGTGCCTGCCGACGAAAACGGTGTGCGCATGGCCGAGCTCGACGAGCAGTCCTACCGCCGACAGCTTTGGGACCACCGACCGCTCACCAGTTTCTGGCGCGTAGGCCGAGGCATTGCCAACCGGCTCGCAGCCTACGGCCTCGACACCATGGGCAAGATTGCCCGGCAGTCCTTGCAGAACGAAGAACTGCTCTATCGCCTCTTCGGAGTTAATGCCGAACTGCTCATCGACCATGCCTGGGGATGGGAGCCCTGCACCATAGCCGCCATCAAAACCTATACGCCTGCCAGCAACTCCTTCAGCAGCGGACAGGTGTTGCAGTCGGCCTACGACACTGCGAAGGCCAGGGTCGTGGCGTGCGAGATGGCCGATGCCGCAGCCTTGCGCCTTGTGGCCCATCAGGTGGTGACCGACCAAGTCACGCTCACCGTCTGCTATGACACCGAGAGCCTCACCAATCCAGCTATCAGGGCAGCCTATCAGGGACCTGTCACGGTCGACCGCTACGGTCGTCACGTCCCCCGACACGTTCACGCCACCGCCAACTTTCCTCAGCCCACGTCGTCCTCGAAGCTCATCGTCGATGCCGTGGCACGTCTCTACGACAGCATCGTCAACCCGAAGCTGCTCGTCCGCCGACTCTACCTCACCACCAATCACGTCATAAGAGCCGACGCCGTGCAGTCTGCTCCCGCGCCACAACAGTTAGACCTCTTTGCCGACAACGAGGCCGTCGTCCAGCGTCATCAGCAAGAACAGGAACGACTCAAGAAAGAAAAGCGCGTCGCCGAAGCCACGTTAGCCATCAAACGTCGTTTCGGGAAAAACGCCATACTCAAAGGACTCAACTATGCCGAGGGTGCCACAGCCCGCGAGCGCAATGCACAGATAGGAGGACACCGCGCATGACCAACGACTACGACGACATCATCCACCTGCCTCATCACCAGTCCAAGCGCCACAAGCCCATGCCCATGTCGGCACGTGCAGCCCAGTTCGCACCGTTCGCAGCCCTCACTGGCTTCGACAATGCCATCCGCCAGACCGCCGATGCCCGCCAACACATCCCTGACGACCCCGACCAAGAACCCTAATCACACTCTTTTGAAAAGTTATATACCCTATATAGCATAGTTATATACCCTATATAGCATAGTTATATGCCCCATATAGCATAGTTATATGCCCCATATAACTTTCCGAAAGACCGTCTTTTGTGATTTTAAGTCTTCTTAGCTCTTTATTTATTAGGAACAATTTTCTTTTCTGAAGAAAAGTTTGTAACTTTGCCTTCGTTAAATCTATAAATGTAAAGCAACAATGTCAAACTGAATTATGGAGATAAATGTCAACGGAGCTAATCAGGTGTATTACCATCTGGCTTCGAAATATTTTCCGATAAGGTTGTCGACTACGATTTTCGACGGAATAGGTGAGTGTCTGTGTCTTGTTGCAAACCGAGCAGATGAGATGTTTCACGAAATAACAGAGAACGAGGATTCTGAGGTGTTCATCATGTTGAAGCAAAGTCCGCTTTACGAAGACATGAAGAATAGGGTAGAGCACATGGACTACTGGGAGCCCGACAGGATGTTCCACACCGTAATCGGAGATGCCGATGGTCAGCAACGTATAATTCTTTTTGACGCCGGCACTTTTTAACAGGGTGCTTTGTTGTGCGAAATGATATATGTGCAAAGCGTTTGTATGTATAACTGAAACAGTAATGTTATGAAAAAGGTATCGATGCGACTGATGGTGGGCCTTGCGGTGACGGGCCTGCTGGTTTTAGTGGCTTGCTCGGACAAGAAAGTGAAGGAGGATAAGGCCGACAGTCCGATGACAAAAGAGGAAGTGGTGCAGGCAGGAACGGTTGACAGCGTTGCCGTGCCTGAACCAGTGAAGGTAGAGAAGGAAAAGACGGACATGGACGGCGAGAATGAGGACATGTCGCAGACGGAAGCTTATGAGTATGAGGTGTGGCCTCATTTGGGTGGTACCTATTCGTTTGGCGACGCTGACGGCGGAATGGTTGTGCTGGATGTCGGCATTAACGAAGACGAAGGAACCAATTTCCTGTACGTAGGCGAGGGGAAGTATTCTGCAACGATTGATCCTAAAACTGCTCTTGTCACGGCTTTTGACGAGAATGGCAAAAAGGTTTTCGAGGGCTATGTCACCAAAGGCGGCAATATGTTGAGGGGTACACTCTTCGGCAAGAAGGTAAAGTTTGAAGGTCTGTGCGGACTCTGATACTCGCGCCTCTATGCCTTTTTTGAATTAGCACCGCATTTCTTTAACATCTTGTGATTTATAAAACTAAAACAAACCTTAATGACAATGATTTTAAAAAAGAAGTTCATCGTTTTAACATGCGTCTGCACTTTCCTCGTGGGATGTGCAACGACCGAGAAGGGCGTTTCGGATGACGCCAAGTGGTTTACTAATCCTCTGCTCGATGTGGGACCCGACCCGTGGACTGTGTATGTGGATGGGTTTTACTATCATATACAATCGGCGGGCAATAAGCTGTACCTAAGGAAGACACACGACATCACCGACCTGCGCAATGCAGAGAAGAAGGTCATCTGGACTCCTACTGACCCGTCGAACAGCAGACATCTCTGGGCACCTGAGATTCACTATCTGCAAGGCAAATGGTATGTCTATTACGCTGCCGACGACGGCAATACCGACAATCACCAACTCTATGTACTTGAGAACTCAAGCCGTGACCCGATGCAGGGTGAGTTTACGATGAAGGGCCGAATAAGCACCGACCCCGACAACAACTGGGCTATCGACGGTTCGGTGATGGAGCATAACGGTAGTCTGTATATGGTGTGGTCGGGCTGGCAGACACGTCGCGTGAGCACTGAGACGCAATGCATCTACATTGCCCGCATGGCAAATCCGTGGACTCTGGGTTCGGAGCGGGTGCTGATATCGAAGCCTGAGCTTGAATGGGAACGCAGATATATAAACGTTGACGGCACCTATCCCGGGCATGTCATCTACGTCAACGAAGGCCCGCAGCCGTTGAAAAGTCCTGACGGCAAAAAGATACACGTTATTTATTCCGCAAGTGGTTGCTGGACACCGTACTATTCGCTCGGTTGCCTTACTGCCGATGCTTCAGCCGACCTGCTTAACCCTGCGTCGTGGAAAAAGTCGAATAAACCGTTGTTCGAACAGTCGCCTCGCAATGGCGTGTATGGCACCGGTCATAACTGTTTCTTCAAGAGTCCCGACGGCACAGAGGATTATTTGTTCTATCACGCCCGCGACACACAGATGGATCCTCCCGGCAAGGGCGATACTCGCTCGCCACGCTGCCAGAAATTCAAGTGGGATAAGAAAGGAAATCCTGTTTTCGGTGAACCGCTACCTATAACAAAGAAACTGAAAAAGCCCTCAGGCACAAGGAAAATAGGGAAATGATAATTGATAAAAGGGAAAGAGAGCTTTCGATATGAAAACTCTCTTTTTGTGTTTTTGTGATTCCGTTGGGGCTCGAACCCAAGACCTACTGCTTAGAAGGCAGTTGCTCTAATCCAACTGAGCTACGGAACCAACAGCTTTCGCTTTGCGGGTGCAAAGGTAGTGAAAATCGGAGACAATACAAAATAAAAACCGATTTTTATTTTTATTGTTGAGATGCATCCTATCTTCGGCGAAGGTCAAGGGTGCAATTCAATGTGCAGAATACAAAACAATTATGTGCTTTTTTGTTTTTATTGTTTGTATTTATCAATGAGAGGTTGTATGCGCTCGTCGTTCAGGGGCAGGGCTTGTTCGAGGACTTGTATTCCTGCGGTCTTGTCGCCTTTGTGGATGAGTGCAAGTGCCTTGACGATATAAGCGTCGGGGTAGTTGGGCGCGAGGCGCAGACACAGGTCGGCAGCTTTGATGGCATCGTCGAGACGGTTGACCTTCAGGTTGAGCGAAGCCAGTTCGGCAAGGTAGGTGGGCTCAAGAGGATTGAGCAGGGCGGCATGGGCGATGTCGGTAATAGCTTGCTGGTATTGGCGGGCTTTTACTTCGCACTGGTATTTGATGTAGTAGAACTCGGGAGCAGCTCGACCAACCATAAGTGTGTCGTACTGGTTGTAGTCGCGAATGGCTTTACGATATTCTCCGGCAGTGTCGTAGGCTTGGCCGCGGGCAAGGATATAAGGCCCGGCTATGTTGGTGAGTGGTCGTGGGCAGGCCTCTATAGCTTTGTCGAGCAGTGCGATGACTTCTTCGTGCGGAGCATGCAGTTGTGTCTTGCACTGTGCTGCCTCAAGATAGGGCTCGCTGCCCAGTTGTTGGGCTTCGGCAAGGGCAATGAACATGTCGTAGGCTTGTTGGTACTGACCTTTGGAATAGATGATTTGTGCCTGTTGATGTTGATAGACGGGCAGTGGATTGAGTTGCCATGCCTTCTCGGCTTCGGCAAGAGCCTTGTCGAGTGTCCACAAGGTGTTGAGGCTGTCGGGATGATAGAGTTGCTGCTGATAGATGAGTTTGGCGTATTCGGAATGAACAGCATCTTTTGCCGTGACATTCTTCAGAGCGAGTTGCATCTGCTGGTCGGCTGCTGCAATGTTGTTGCCGATATAAGTGGCTGCTTTAGCAGAGTAACCGTCAATCTCATTGGGGAATTGACGGATAAAGGCATCGATGGTTTGTGCGTAGAGCGTTGAGTCGGGCTGCTGTCCAGCCATGATGAGGGCGAGCGTGGCCTGATCTTTCGCTTCGGGCAGTGCTTTGCGAATATGTGTCTGACTAAGCAGGGCGTCGTTGATGGCTAATCCAGAAGTCTGCGTAAAACCGTTCGGGTAGCGTGCATCAACGGCATGGACACTGGCGGACGCATCGGTCTGCTGCGACAGTCCGACAACCTGTCCGCTGGCATTGACCACGGGGCAGGAGACCAGGTTGGCATCAACGGCATCGGGGAAAATGTAATAGGCATATTGTTCCATGAAGGTCTCAACACTCTTTACGGTCAGCTCTTTTGTTTCCGGTTTTTTAAGGGCATAGCCAACGAGCCAGACTTTCTCGCCCTGCGAGAGGGGGGCGGTGGTCAGTTTGGCAGGGGTGCTGGTGGTGTTGACACGAAACTTGCATACGTCGTAGAGTTCATTAGCTCCGATAATCTCGGTCACGTCTGACTGCCGCCCGCTGGCATCGACAACGGTGGCTCTGGCGGCTCCCACAAAAGGCTTCCATGCGGAGATGGCTTCGCCGTTGGCTCCGACGAATATTCCTTTTGACGAGGAAATGATGTTCCCGTCAACGGAAAAGGTGGTGAGAGTCAGGACGGCCTTGCCTGCTTTCTGAACGGCAGAGGGCTGGGCAGAGATTTGGATGCTGAAAAGGCTCAGCACGATAAACGTATAGATGTATTGATGCAACTTGTTCATTTGTATTCGTGTCTTATCTTTTTATTTTGTTTTGTTTGCTGAAAGAAGTTCTTTTGCGTTGTCGATAGCAGCCTGCGTGACGTGGTGTCCGCTTAGCATCAGTGCAATTTCGGTAACACGTTCGTCGGCCGAAAGATACTGCATTCGACTAAGGGTGCTCCCCTCAGACTCGGTCTTTTCCACACGATAATGATGTTGGCCGAGAGCAGCTATCTGAGGTAGATGGGTGATGCAGATGACTTGTCGACCTGTCTGTCCCATCGTGAGCATGATTTGTGCCATCTTTTCTGCCACGCTTCCGCCTACGCCAGTGTCAATCTCGTCGAAGATGATGGTGGGTTGCCGTACTATTCCGCTGATGAGAGCCTTAAGGGCAAGCATGAATCGGGCAATCTCGCCACCAGAAGCAATGAGTGAGACGGGCTGGGGAGCCTGGCCGGAGTTGGCAGAGAAAAGGAATGTGGCTTTGTCGGCACCATCGATAGTGAGCGGTTTTGAGTCGAATGCGATTTCGAATTTAGCCTTCGGCATTCCCAATAGTTGCAACTGACTGAGGATGTCAGAGGTCATGGCTTTCGTTGCCGACTGGCGTTCTTTCGACAGCAGGTCTGCTTTTTTGAGGCATGACTGGTACAGTGCATTCACGTTTTCCTCGGTCTTACGCAGATGTTCGTCGCCTGTGTCGATGACTGTGAGTTGCTGTTCTATGTCGTCGCGAATGCTGATGAGCTCTTCAACGCTCTGCACATGATATTTTTGTTGCAGCGAGTAGAGCGTGTTGAGCTGTGCATTGATTTCCTCTAATCGGCGTGGATCGTAGGAAATGTTTTCGGCTGTTGAACTGAAATCGCGCGTCAGGTCATCGAGTTCGATGCGACAGCTTTCTATTCGTGAAATCCATTCGTTTGCTTGGGGGAGTAGGGATGCAATGGTCTGAAGGTGGTTGCCGGCACTTCTCAACTGCGACAATGCGCCAGTTCCTTCGTTGGTAAGTTCTTCCTCGGTGGCGTAAAGCTCACGCTTGATGTCCTCCTCATGACTCATCGTCTTGCTTTCTTGCTCAAGTTCTTCTTGTGAACAATTATCGAGTTGGGCGGCAGAAAGTTCCTGGAACTGGAAGCGTAGCAGCTCTTCACTTCGGCGAATGTCTTCGAGTTCCTTTTTAGCTTGTTCTAATTCCTTCTTTACTTCAATGTAGGAACTATAAGTATTTTGGTAATCAGATAGTTGGGTGCTATCTTGCGCTATGGTGTCGATGGCGCGAAGTTGAAAGTCCTCGTTGGCCAACAGTAGGTTTTGATGTTGAGAGTGAATGTCTATCAACTTGATGCCGAGCTCGCGCATGGCGTTCAAGGAAACGGGTGTGTCGTTGACGAATGCTCGACTTTTTCCGTTTACATTCAATTCGCGTCGGATGATACAGTCTGTTTCTTCAAATTCGATGTCGTTTTGTTGGAAGAAGTCATGCAGATGGAGTCCTTGCAGATTGAAATGTCCTTCGACAATGCATTTCTCTTTGCCCTGCATGATGTATCTGAGTTCGGCGCGGTTGCCCAACAACAGCCCGATGGCTCCAAGAATGATGCTTTTTCCTGCTCCTGTTTCCCCGGTAATGACAGAGAAACCGGTGTGAAAATCGATGTCGAGTTCTTCAATGAGAGCGAAGTTTTTGATATAGAGATGTGTGAGCATGGCTATTCTTTGATTTTCTCCCAAGAATTGTTTTGGCTTGCATTGATGGAAAAGAGCAATTCGTAAACGCTTTCCTTTTCCTTCTGTGTGCCCTTTCCCTTGTAGATGTTTGCCAGTTCGTCTTTCTTATAGTCGGTCCATATTTGCGGCAACAGGCTGAGCGGCTTGTCTTCGTGACATTTCTTCAGATGAGTCTCGAGTGCAGTGGTGACGTTTGTACGACCACGCTCAACGTTGGTGGACATTTCGTCAAGTCCCTGACGGTAGTAGTCGTATTGTAATTGCCGGAATGGCTTCATGGCTCCGTCGAGATAGTCGTTGATGATGGCAAAACGGTTGCGGTCGTTGTCGAAGGCTTTCCAACCGGGGAAGTTCAGGTTCTGGGCATTGTTGGCAAGATTCATGCATCGTTGCAGGATGTCTTCTCCGCCCATCGGTGAGAAGGTGTCGAGGTCGAGGCCGATGATGAGGTAAGCATAATAGGCAAACAATGCCGTCAGTTGCCGGTCGATCATCTCTTCGTTGAATTCCAGTTGGTCGAACTGGGCAAACTCAAAGTTGAAGTCGTTGTCGGTGTTGTTGTATATGGTAGTGGTGTATGCAGAGTTATATACCGGACGGTTGGCTTGGATTAGTGCTTTGCACGTGAACATGTTGCTTGCCCGGTCATACTTTGTTACGGTGATGTTGAAGTTGCAATTGATGCGTTCGTTTTTCTGGAACTGCAGATTGGTCCATTGACGTTCGTTGACAAACTGAGTCAGTGTCTGTTCGAGGTTTTCAAACACACTGTTGTCGGTACCTTGTATCTGGTTGTGGTTGATGGTGATGCCGGCTTTCAGTTCCTGTGCTTGCAAGCGTATGCAGGAAAATGCGGTTGATATCAACAATAAGACTGCAACTTTCTTCATAATACTCAATATTTTTATATGCAACTTCAGATAATCTTTTCCAACTCATCAACAATGTCGGCAGCCACCTCTCCTTTTTTCTTTTTGGGAAAGTCAGTGCGGCCATTGTGTGAAATGATGGCAATCTGGTTTTCGTCAGACTGGAAGCAAGTGCCTTCGTTTCGCAGGCTGTTCATTACGATGAAGTCGAGATTTTTTTCTTTCAGCTTTTTGTTGGCATTAACTTCTTCGTTGTTTGTCTCGAGTGCAAAACCTACAAGTCGTTGGGCTTCGGTTTTCATCTTTCCGAGTGCAGCAGCTATATCGTGTGTCGGCATAAGACGCAGTGTCAGTGCATCGTCGCCACGTTTTATTTTTTGTTCAGCTGTCTGCTCAGGCTTGAAATCGGCTACAGCTGCGCAAAGAATGGCTGCATCTTGGTTGGTAAACTCCTTGACAGCGGCTTGATACATTTCTTCACAACTCTCCACGTCAATGCGATTGATGGCGGGAGAGCTGTTCAACGCCACCGGACCGGCTATGAGCGTGACTTCGGCACCTCTTGCTGCACATTGCTCTGCCAAGGCAAAGCCCATCTTCCCACTTGAATAGTTGCCGATAAATCGAACGGGGTCGATGCGTTCGTAGGTAGGACCGGCTGTGATTAAGATGCGTTTCCCTTTCAGTTGCGAGTTGCTCTTGGGCGCGAAGAAATCGTCGAGCAACTGTACGATTTTCTCCGGTTCTTCCATTCTTCCTTTTCCCTCGAGGCCACTGGCGAGGAAACCGCTTCCAGCTTCGATGATATGGTTACCGTAAGAACGCAAGGTGTCAATATTCTTTTGTGTTGACGGGTGGGCATACATGTCGAGGTCCATTGCTGGTGCAATGAATACAGGTGCTTTCATCGAGAGATATGTCGTGACGAGCATATTGTCGGCAACACCATTTGCCATCTTGCCTAATGTCGATGCGGTGCATGGAGCTATGAGCATGGCATCGGCCCACAGGCCAAGGTCGACGTGTGAGTGCCACGTTCCGTCGCGTCGGGCAAAGAACTCGCTGACGACGGGCTTCTGGGTCAGGGTAGACAGGGTCAGCGGAGTGATGAACTCCTTGCCTGCGGGGGTTATCACCACTTGTACCTCGGCTCCTCGTTTGATGAGCTCGCGAATGATGGTACAAGTCTTATAGGCTGCGATGCTTCCCGTTATGCCTACTACTATCTTTTTCCCTTTGAGCATGTTGTTTAATTCTTTGTTACGATTTGTTCATTTCTTTGAGTTTGATGCGAGTGAGAGCCTGTTTGGTGTTGTTCGTAAAATCACCATTCAGAATCCAGCTGTAATAGCCCGGATCTCTACGAAGAGCCTCTACGACCGGCGTTCCTTTGTATTTCCCGAAGTTGAACACTTCAATGCGTGTCTCCTGCCCGTTACTGTCGGTGAAGGTCTTCCACACCATTCTGCCTGCAAAGTCAACGTTGTTGTTGGTTTTTGAAAAAGCAGCCAAAGTGTCCATGTCGTTGGGAAGTTGTCTGTCGGGTTCCGTTTGCACCTCGGGGTTGTACTTGTCCAGTTGTCCCATGAGAACCCTATAGGTGGCTTCGGCATCCTGATCGGCACGGTGGGCCTCGAAGTCGTCTTCCATCTTTCGCCCGCAATAAAATTTGTAGGCAGCAGCCAGATTGCGGCGCTCCATCTTGTGGTATATGGTCTGCGCATCAATCAATCTCGCTTTCCCGAAGTCGAAGTCTATGCCTGCGCGCAAGAATTCCTCAGCGAGCAAGGGCACGTCGAAATGGTTTGAATTGAATCCGGCAAAGTCGCATCCGGTGAACTCTTCCTTCAGCTTTTCGGCGATATCCTTGAATGTGGGCTGGTTGGCCACAAGCTGGTTTGTGATACCTGTCAACAGCTCCACCTCCTTTGGAATTGGCTTGCCAGGGTTGACAAGCAGGTTTTGACGTTTCTCCTCACCAGAGGGAAACACCTTGATGTATGAGATTTGGATGATATGGTCCTTAACCAAATCGAGCCCCGTTGTCTCCAAATCGAAGACAACGAGGGGCTTGTCGATATTCAGTTTCATGATTGTTTATCAGTCGTTCAGTAACATAGGCATGATGAGCATCAGCACATCCTCGCCTTCGGGTTGTTCGGCGGGAACGATTACACCGGCGCGGCTTGGGTCGGCCAGGCGTACTGTCACCTCTTCACCTTCCAGGTTGTTCAGGATTTCCGATAGCGAGCTGCCCTTGAATCCGATGTTCATCGTCTGGCCGTTATAGTCGCAGGCAATCGACTCCTTGGCACTTGTGGCGAAGTCGATGTCTTCAGATGACAGTTCAAGCTTGCCTGTCTCAATGTGAAGTCTTACCAGCTGGCTGCTTTCGCTGGCAAACGGAATGACGCGGCGAAGGGCGCTGATGAAAGCCTTGCGGTCGATGGTCAGTTCGTTGGGGTTGTTGGTCGGAATCACCGAGTTGTAGTTCGGGTAGCGGCCTTCAATCAGTCGGCAGCAGAGTAGTCCGTCGGCAAACTGAATCTCGGCACTGCGACTATCGAACTTGATGACCACGTCGCCACCATCTTTTCCCAATACGTTCTTCAGCAAGGTTGCGGGCTTCTTGGGCAGGATGAACGAGGTAGGCATGTCGCTCTTGATACCGAAGTTGCGGTTGCGCACCAGTTTGTGGCCGTCGCTGGCAACGATGGCCAGACCTTCAGCCGTAAGGTCGAAGAACACGCCGTTCATCACCGGACGCAGCTCGTCTTGTGCCGTGGCAAACAGCGAACGAGTAAGGTTGTCGGTCAGCGTAGCCGAGCTCATGGTCATCACGGTAGCACCGTCGGGCATCGCCTGCATACGCGGATATTCCTCCGCATTCTGAGCGGCGAACTGGTAAAGACCGTTCTGATAGATAATCTTCACCGTGTAGTCCGTAGTGTTCACGTCAAACGTCAGCGGCTGCTCCGGCAATTCCTTCATGGCATCGAGAATGGTGCGCGACGGAACGGCAAAGGCTCCTTGTTCCTTGCAGTCCTCCAGGGCAATAGCCGACTGCATGACGTTCTCGCTGTCGCTGGCCGTCAGCGTCAGCACCTTGTTGTCCACTTCGAAGAGGAAGCTGTCCAGGATGGGCAGCGAACTCTTGCTGTTGATTACTCGCGATAAAGCTTGCAGGCGGTTCGAAAGCGCACTGCTTGAAAGAGAAAATCTCATATTCGTGTCTTAAATTATTGTTTATTCGTTCATGTTTTGAGCTACAAAAATACAAAAAATCATCATGTCAGACAAAAAAAAACAGAAAAAGTTTCCCTTTTTAAAACTATTTTATTAATTTCGCAAGCAAAATCGTGATTAAGCGAGCGAAAACTGTAGGAACACGGCGTGCTGTGTGAAGTTTTCCGAGCGTGAACGATTGATGTAAAATTGGGAAAAATACAAATTTTAAACTTAAATACAAAAGAAAATGGAATTACAAGGAAGAGTTATTGCCACAACAGAAGTAAAAAGTGGTCAGTCAGCCCGTGGCGACTGGAAAGCACAGGATTTTGTCATTGAGACCCACGAGTCATATCCCCACAAAATGGTATTCTCGGTCTTTGGCGAAGACCGTCTGAGCCGTTTTAACATACAGGTTGGTCAGGAAGTACAAGTGTTCTTCGACATCGATGCCCGTGAATACAATGGCCGTTGGTTCAACAGCATCCGCGCCTATGACGTTCGCCAGGTTGACCCTGCCACGATAGGCATGCAAGCAGCCTCGCCTGCAGCAGCCCCCAGTGCCATTGGCGCACCTGCACCCGCTGCCCCCGCAGCATCCGCCGACGAAGCTCCGTTTGCAGCTCCTGCACCGGCACCCGAAGGAGAAAGCTCTGACGATCTGCCCTTCTAAGCCAAAGGACAACTACCACCTGGTGTTGTAAGTAAGCGTTACAACGTTTTGACAAAATGACATAAGGACATTATATTACCGATGTCCTTATGTCATTTTCATGATGTAAATTGGTTTCGTTTGTTTCCTTCCTGTAAAAACGTTTTCATTCTTGCTCGTCCTCCCTATGGAAAACTGTCGTCCTCTCTATGGAAAACTGCAGTCCTCCCTTAGGAGTACTGAGGTCAAACATATAGTTCTGCATTTCAAGATGATACACGAAACGTTCTCCTTGTTATAATTTGGAAAGTGTCAGGTAAAGCATAGCTGTCGGAAGGCACAGCCTGCGCAGCGCTTGGGGTAGCCTGTGGGTTGGAACGAACTTTCTGTGTCGAAGATTCTTCCCAGCAGTTGGGTCAACTGTTCTTCAAACCAGGGTGAGTAGAGACTGATGTCGCTGATGGGCTGGTCGCCAATGGCAAGCACGGGATCGTAGTCGGGCGAACTTGCCACGCGTACGAAGGTCAAGGCGGGACTAACCTTGGCAGGGCTGTCGGACCGTCGGTGAATGAGAATGGAATAAAGCATGGCCTGCAGGTAGTAGTCGGAGTGGGCTTGGTCGATGGCATCGGTGCTGAATACGTCTTCGCGTTCGCGAATCTTCTGATGTGGCGGTCGTCCGGTCTTGTAGTCAACGACGCGAATGGTAGAGTTGTTGTTGACCAGGTCGAGCCGGTCGATGATGCCTTTTAACACAATGTCGCGCGTGCCTTCGGAAGTCTCGAAGGTGAGCTTTTCTTCTATAGGCTCTTCAAGACCGATGATGGTGAAAGGTGCCAGCTGAAGGTCGGCCTGCAATAAGTTCCGCAGGTATCGGCCAACGGCGGCCCGATGGATGAGAATGACTCCTTCTCCTGTCGCATCGATACCAAAAGCCTGCCCGATGATGCTTTCCAAACGCGGCTTGTTCTTCAGCAATGCTTCGATGGCGGCTTTGGTGATGAGTTTGTCGGGTGTTGCGATCTCCTTATAGGCCAGCTCGGCTGCTTTGTGGAAAGCGGTTCCGAAGAAACGGTTGTCGGGCATTTCGTCGGGTGAAGGCTCGGGCTCTTTGATGCCGCGGATTTTCTTGTAATAGAACAGCAACTGACAACGCAGATATTGGTTGATGTCGGTTGGTGAGATGCGTTTGCAGGCCCTGAGTTGTTCTGCCAGCCAGACGGAAGGCTCTACGGCTTTGGGCAGGTCGCCGAGTGCCGACTGGCAGGTTTGCAGGTGCAGACGTCGGATGCTGCCTTCCCGTCTTGTGAGGAGCTGCAACATGAACCGGCTCATTTCGCCGGTCGTTCCGTCGGTGGCTTGGTTGTTGTAGCAGAGAGTGATGTCGGTAGCGCGTTGCAGGAGCCGGTAGAAGTGGTAGGCATAGACTGCCGCGCGGCTGTCGGGTGTAGTAAGCTGGTGGGCTTTGCGGAGGGAGTAGGGGATGAGTGACGATTGTTCAAGCCCTCGGGGCAGGTTGCCTTCGTTGGCCGAGAGGATGAGCAGGTGGTCGAAATCGAGGTTTCGGGTTTCAAGTACGCCCATCACCTGTATGCCTTTGAGCGGCTCGCCGTGGAAGGGTATGATGGTCGTGGTGATGATTTGCCGGATGAGTCGGCCGAGTGTGGCAGGTTCTACGGCAAGGTCGCCGGTCGTTATGAGCCCTCTGAGCCGGGCAATGAGGGTGTAGGATTGGAAAAGGGCTTCTTTTTCGAGAATGGAACCAAGGTCATGGTGTGCCATGTGAGTGAGTAGCGTTGAAATGGCCTCCAGCGGCTGCTGGGCTGGAGTGAAGACCAGTCGCAGGGCTTCGTCTTTTATCAGTCGGTCGGGTAAGACATAGCGACGATAGGACTGTTTCAACTCGTTTGCCACTTCGCCGGCTTCGGGCGAGATGAGTGTGACAAAGGGATGGCGGAGGATGGGCAGGACATAGCTCAGGCGATAAAGGTTTTTCTTGGCATCGTAGCCATTGGTCTGCAACGCAAAGAGTTGTTGCAGGAGTGACGCGCACTGGGTGCGCTGAAGCGGATAGCCCGTGGTGATGTTGATATCGGTATTCTCGGGTAGTGAATGGACTACGGCCTGTAGCAGATGCTCGTCGGCCAGTACGATGGCCGTGCGGTTGAATTGTTGAGCAAGGCTGCTCTGCTTGTCACGATTTAGCGATTCTTGCTTTTTCTGTTCGAGCCAAGTCATGACGTAGCGAGCCTGTATGTTCTCGGAAGAGGCTGATGCGTAGGCAATATCTTTGGGCTTGTCCAGATTGTCATAGATATGTTCGTCGTCGCTGTCGAGCTCGTTGGGGAAGGTCAGCAGGTGTTGCCGGATGAACATGCCGGCCTCGTTGTCGGCCTCGCGAATGTAGGCTTTGTCGAAGTCCCAATAGAAATGGGCTTTGCCAAGTTTCTTTATTTGGCTGAACAGCGTTTGCTCGGTTTTGTTGAGGAAGTTAAACCCTACGAAATGATAGTCTGTGTGGGGAAGCTCAAGATTCTCCTGGCCGACGACATCGCGATAAAGCATACCTTCATAGGCCAGCCCTTGATGGCGTAGCTGCTGGCGGAAGTCGTCGTAGATGTCGGCGAGCTTGCTCCAGAGGAAGAGGAATTGGCGTTTCAGCTCGGTCTGATGGTCGGGGTTGAAATTGCTGAAGAAGTGTGCAATGATTTCCTTCTGGTTCTGGCTGAGGAATGAGAGGTCGTCCATCTCGTGCCAGTCGCGTAGGTTGATAAACAGCTGGTGGGCATCGACCAGGTTTTTGTCAACGTCGTCGAAGTCGGAAAGCATGACTTGTCCCCATCCGTAGAAATGGTCGAGCGACTCGTTGCTGCCGGTTACACGAACAAACGATTTGTAGAGTTCGCAGGTCAGTTTGATGGGGTCGGCAATGGTTAGCGGGGACAGGCTTTTAAAGAGTTCGCTAATGGTGAGATAGGCCGGACTCCAGATGGGACGGTCGCTAATCCGTGCCAGCTGTTCGTTCATGAAGAGCGCAGCTCGCTTGTTGGGAAACACGATGGCTGTTTCGGAGAGATTGTTTCCACTGATTGATATTATTTTTTCAGCCACTTGGGCCAGGAATGAGTTATTCTTTTTCATGACACCTCAACGATATTATTACTGAATACATACCACAGATAGCCTTTCACCTTTTGGTGCCCCATGCTATTGAGCAGGCCCATGTACTTTTGGACCTGTGTACGATGGGCAGGCGTGGGTTTGGCAAACTTAAAATCGATGACGATGGTTTCGTCTCCATCGCTGATGACGCGGTCAGGCCGTTTCGAGAATACCTCACCCGTGTTGGGGTCTGACCAAATGATAGCGCACTCGTTGTAAACCTTCCATTTCCCCGCAAACCATTCGGTAGCCTTCGGGTCTTCAATGCGCTGGTGCAGTAGTTTGGAAAGACTCTTCGTCGACATGTCGAGGTCGGCCAGCAAGCCTTCGCTCTCCAAACGTAGAATCGTCGGGTCGATGTCGTCGGGCGTGCGAATGGAGGAGAATACAAAGTGCAGGATGTTGCCGGTCTTGATGTATTGACTTTCCTCTTCTTTGCCTTCCTGAGCTTCTGTCTCCAAGTCTTCCACAAACTGTCGGCTCTGATTGCTTTGCCTGAACTGAAGAGGAGCGGTCGTGGCGTTCTTGATTTCAATGTTGATGTTTTGCTCCTCCTGCTTGAAGACATTGAGAGAATCTTCTTCCGACTTTTTCGTAGTAGGTTCTTGCTTGCTGTTGAATATTGGACTGCCATAAACAAGCGTTACCTCTGCTGCCTTGTCTTCGGGGTCGCCTGTGACGATGCACGACGGGAGTTGCGACGTCAGCTTTTCTATGGTCTTTTCAATGAGTAGGGAGCGCCCGTTGGCATCTCCTTTTTTTGCCCAGACATATAACGATTTGGCGGCTCGTGTGAAGGCTACATACAGCAAGTTTAAGTTGTCGACCGTTTTCTGCAGATGTTCTTGTTCATAGTCTGCTTCATAGATAGAACCTTTCATCTTCTTTGCGCTGTAGTCAATCGGAACGATGGGCAGTTCGTCGTAAGGACTTTCGGTCGGCTTGCACCATATCAGCGTGTTCCGTCGTTCGAGTTCCCAGTCGCAGAATGGCATGAAGACATGGTCGAATTCAAGTCCTTTGCTCTTATGAATGGTGAGTAGCCTGATGCCGTGAGTAGCATCGCTTTGAACGGTCTTCTCATGCAGAGACTCATCCCAGCTCTTCAGGAAAGCATTGATGTCTGACGTGTGGTCTTCGAGATAGGTGCTGACCATGTCGAAGAAAGCACAGATATATGCATTCTCATTTTGTAGTTGCTGCAAGTTCAAATCACGATATAACGCCTCAACAAGTTCGTAGAGGGGCAGATGGTTAGAAAGTTGAAGGGCTGAAAGGTTGAAGGGTTGATCGTTTTCGTTTTGACTGGCGAGGTATTTCTCTTGTGCCTTTTCCAACCTTGCTGCAGCCATCGTGTCGTTTTGGTCGACAAGTAGGCGGAGGGCATCGATAATCATGTTGACCGCAATAGAGGAATCGATGCAGAAGGCCTCGTCGGAAACAAAACTCAACTGTGGCATCTCCTGGGTGAACCGGTTGGCTATGGCCTCTATGGTCTTGTTGTATCGAACAAGGATGGCGATGTCTTCTTGAGCCACACCTTCCTCAATCAACTTCTCAATGCTTGCTTTCAATCGCGAAAGTGTCTCTTCTTCGTAATTCTCACGTGGAAGCAAACATATTTGTACATAGCCTTCGCTGGGCTTGTCAGTCGGAACATGCTGCGTGACGTGCGAGTATGCTTTCTTCAAACTCCGGTCTTCATTCATGTTCCCGTTTTCGATCAGAGAGGTCTGCTCTTCTTCCGCAGCGAGATTGAAGAAAGCATTATTGAATTCTATGATGTTTCTGCTCGACCGGAAATTTGTGTCAAGTGTTTTTGCTTTTATGGGCGCTTGCCTGTCACCAAATTCCTCCTCAATGTCATTCAACAAACGCCAGTCGCCCGACCGCCAGCGATAAATGCTCTGCTTCACGTCGCCAACGATGAGCCCCGAGCTGTCGCTGTGGCTTAAGCATTCGTTCAAGAGAATCTTAAAGTTCCGCCACTGCACGGTGCTTGTGTCTTGGAATTCGTCGATCATGACGTGACGAATCTGCGTACCTATCTTTTCAAAGATGAACGGTGCGTCACTGTCTTCCATCAACGCATGTAAAAGCGTCTGTGTGTCGCTCAGGAGAAATCTGTTAGTTTCGCCGTTCATCTCGCGTACCTTCTGTTCAATTGAGCCCAGAAGTCTCAGCTTGTTCAAGTGGCGCAAGGTCAGGTCGGCCGACTTATAGACCCTTGTTTCCTTCTTTCTCACTTCTTCAGCGTCGTTCAAGAGATTGATTAGCTTCTGCTCAACAAGGTTAACAATGGGAAGCGCGTCGGCAATGGCTGTTTTGGTCAGCCAGTTGCTGGCCGATTGCTCCGCCAGAGCCGCCTGTACGCGTTTTGTCAATAGCTTACTATCGTCATCGAACTGAGTCCTCAGTTTTGGGAAATAGCCTGCCACGCCTTTTGCGCCGTTTGAAAAATCATCAATGGTCAGCCCTTCACGTTGCAGAATCTGCTCAAAGGCATCGGCGTATGCAATGATTTTTTGTTTCGATTGCTCCCGCATCGACTTCAGCCGCTCGGCATATTGTGAGAAAAAGTCCTTTTTGCTGAGCACCTCGTTCAGCTTGCCGGCATGCTCTTTATAGAAATCGCGGAAGATGTTTCTGCCAAAATCCTTCACCTGGTCCACAACGAAAAAACTCCGTTGCTCATCCATTTGTTCCTCTACCAGTCCGAGCATCCAACCCAGTAAAGCGCTGTTTCTTTTCAGTCCGTCAATCAGGGCGTCAACAGCCTTTTGTTCAGCAGCCACATCACCGATTTCGACCGTCAGACCTGTAGCCAGCCCCAACTCGCGTGACAGCCCGCGAAGCACCCGCTGAAAGAAAGCGTCAATGGTTTCTACCCTCATGTGGTGGTAGTCGTGCAGGATCAGCCGCAATGCCGTGCCGGCACGTTCGCTAACAAGTTCTGCCGTAGCATCATTGCCCAGTTCTTTAAGCAGCGTGTCCATAAAGACTTTGCTGTCGGGCAGGCCCTTCCACAACCCATACAAGTGGCTTAGAATTCTCATTTTCATCTCTTCCGTAGCCTTGTTCGTAAAGGTCACAGCAAGAATCTCCTTGTAGGCCGTAGGCTTGGCTACGAGCAGTTTTATATACTCCATTGCTAACCGGAATGTTTTTCCGCTTCCGGCACTCGCGCGATATACCGTTAAACCTCTGTTGGTCATAGTTGTTGAATGATTTTCTGTAGTTGTTCGCCTAATCCGATGGTGTATCCTTGCGACACGAATACCACACGGTTGAAGGTGTCTGCTATAATAAATAAGGGAAGCCCTGCATTTTCCTGGAGTTTCATCGCTTGACATATTTGTTGTCTGATAGCTTTGTCTTTGTCGATTCCGAGGATAATATTTCGTGGAAGGCTACCGTATTCGGCTACATTAAATTTCTTAGCTTCGTCTTCATTTTCAAAGAGGAGAACGAAGGGACGCCCCCATTGGTCAAGTTCTTTTTTCAGCTTTGCAATGTCGCGCAGCGCATGGTTTGTGGGCTCTTGTCCCATACCCAATATGCCGACGACAAAATAGCCGCGACCCGTTTGTGAAAGTATGCTGACTGGTACATGATTGGTATCGCCGGACAACAATTGGAATTTTGATTCAGAATCGAAAGAACCAATCACGCTGACAGCATCTTCGTCCTGTCGTAAGACCAGTGGCACCGTGGTGGTCTTTCCTTCTTCTACCGAGAACACGGTATTTGTTGCCTGCACACTGCCGTTGGCCAGTCGCGTTCCTGTGGTAAGCAGATAGGTTCCTACGTCAAGTTTTGTTCCGTCTTTGAAAGTGTTTTCCCAGCTTACACCTCCACCCATATCTACCTGCCCTTCGTCAAAGTTCAGCAGGTGGGCCGTTCCTTGCTCTATACGGCTGATGGTGAAGTGGCTGTAATATTTGGGATTGTCGAGCAGTTTTGTTGGCTTATAGTCGAGCTTGACCATTCCTGATGTACTTGTAATTTGTTCCTCAGAGTCAAAGTTGACGTCAATCCATTCTGCTTCTGTTCCAGCGTGTGAGAGTTGTTGTTCCGGCCGATACTGAACCTTACCAGTAACGCCGTCTTTTCTGGCCTCAATGTTGAGTGAGCGTGCCAAGTCGACAAAGAAGATTTCGCGCGAACGTTGGTCAGTCAGCCTTGATTCCCATACGCCCATCGGAGTCTGGGCTATTCGTAACGATTTCTGGTCAGGATTGAGTTGGATGTTTTTCTTTACCCATTTTACTAATAATGCAGGATTCTTTCGCATCTGTTTCTTTTCGCGCTCGCTGAATTGTTTTTCAAAGAAACGCTTGAAGGGGCGGATAATCATTTCTGTTTCCACACGTGGACAAAGTTGGTTGCTTTCTGCCAGAAGATTGTCTTCGAGAATTTCTGTGGTAATATCTCGTAAGTCTTTATCTGATAGCGAAGTAAGAAGTTCTTTGATGCGTTCATCTTGACCTCTGTGGCTGGTAATAAAATCGAGTATGGTTTTCCAGTTGCCACGTGATTTGCTCAATAAAATGCCATAGTTATCAGCTATAGATTTTTCGATTTGTTCTGCTCCATGAGGGTAGAACGTTCCTTCGTATGCTCTTCTGATAGAGTCTTCTTCTGCTAACCGTTGCTTGTTCTTGGCTTGCTGTTCTTCGCTTACCTCAGGCAATGACGATTTTTCAACCGGTGGAACAATGTCAATGCCAACCCATCCTGTTCCTTCAGGCGGTGCTCCGATAAGAGGAATGAGCATTTCTTTGTCGGTTCCGAATCTTGCTTTGACATATCCCCAGTTGTTGCCGTCGGAAGCCCATACCAGCATATCGCCTTTGCCTGCTGTGAGAAATGTGTGGCCATTGGCATCGGTATATTTGGTGACAACGGTGCAGAATTCAGCGTAGTTATAGATTTTGAAATCGACGCGGGCACCACTGACAGGTTTCCTGTCGGGACCTAATACCACAAAATCAACGCGTGCTGTTTCGGCATAGTTGTCAATTAAGTTGATTTCGGTAAAGTTGCTCGTTCGCAACATGACTTCTTCCGGACCTTCATAGTCGCCGAAGGCGCGTGTGTGCATCAGCATGGCACGACTGGCAGGAGCATTGAACCATCCCAAGTTCAAAACGGCCTCAGGCTCACATGCACCGAGAAACCACCACTGTCCATCGGCCCATGCCTCAACCCATGCATGATTGTCGTCGGTGTGTGCCCATCGAGGTGTGTAAACCAGACGTGCAGGAATGCCCACAGCGCGAAGGGCGGCAACCGTGAACGTCGACTCTTCGCCACATCGTCCGATTGCTGTCTTCACACAGGCCAGGGGAGACAGCGTTCGGCCGTCGGAAGGCTGATAGGTGACATGTTCGTGGCACCAATGGTTTACCTCAAGTATGGCTTCTTTCATCGGCAGATGTCTTACACGTTCTTTAAGTTCCCTATAGAAAACAACTCGCGAAGAGTCCAATGCCTCGTTGTTTACACGCACGGGTAGAACGAAATGACGGAACAGCAACTCGGGCACATCCTTCCCCCACGGCATTTCGTGCTGTGCCTGGAATGATGCACGAACATTTTGCAGGTGGAACGCGGTGGGGTAGTCGGTGATGTCGGCTAAAGGCATATAGGCATACAGGAAACGTAGAGCCTCTATCTCGTAAGAATTTGAGAGGACATCAATGTCGCGCATGAATTTTTCGCCCACCAGTTCCCGCTTTTCTTCGAAGGCCTTGAACACTTTGTCGCGATAGTTACTGTCTGTTATGAAGTGTGGCCATGTCTGCGCCCATGTCATGGTGCAAAAGGAGAATAGTAATATAAAAAGGTAAGGTTTCTTGTTCATATCTGCAAAGGTAGTAATAATTCTGTAAAAAAATAATCTTTCAGGCAAAATTCCCTAGGGAATTTTGCCTGAAAG
>CACYRB010000027.1 GCA_902776685.1 uncultured Prevotellaceae bacterium | reverse complement strand
GAGCGGCAAGCCGTACTTATTCTGCTTGGTCAGGTAGTATTTGATTTCGCGCTCCATGGCCTTGATGGGGAAGATGTTGATGTTCCACAGCTTGTCCCAAACCATGTTGTACTTCTGACTCCACGTGTTCTCGCGGTCGAAGGCCAGACGATAGTGGTCGCCCTCGCGGGCATCCTGCTCCCACTTCGCTGCCATCTCCTTGGCTTTCGTCATATATTTATTATAGGTGTCCTGGTCGCCTTTCAGCTTAGCCATCTCAGCAAATCCTGCCACACCCATGATGGCCTTGACAGAGAGGTTGCAGTTGTGGGCCCAGTGTCCGGCGAAGTCGTCGGTGCAGAGCTGGTTCGACGGGTCCTGACCATTCTCGACGAGATAGTCGGTCCAGGTCTTCATGATGTCCCAGTATTTGTCGACATACTTCGTGCTGTTTTCGAGTTTGCAGATTGTGGCAGCCAGGGTAATCATGTTGCCAGCCTCCTCGAGGGGCATGTCGCCGCCGTAAACCTGATAGTTGGCGATGGGATAGGTGCCGAGGTCGTGGGCTGCAAAGGGCTTGGTCCACCGGCCGGTGTAGCTGTATTCGAAGATAGAGGTCATCATGGCCTTCTGCAGTTCGGGGTTGTAGACGAGGAAGAGCGGAGCCTCGGGATAGGTGAGGTCGACGGTGTTGACGCAACCGTTCGAGTTGTTCTCCTTCGAGAAGAAGAGCAGGTTGCCGTCCTTGTCCTCGAACAGCTTGTGGGCTGCGATGACGTGGCGATATGAAGCCGAGAGGATTTCGGCATACTTCTGGTTTCCTGACTTCACGCCGTCGTCGTAGATGCGCTGGTCGAGCTGGCGGCAGCGCTGCATGATGGAGGCGTAGTCGCGGTTGAGCTCGTTGAAGGCCTGGAAGATGGTCTTGCCGTTTCGTGCCCAGTAGCCTTTATAGCGATGGAAGAAGTATTCGATGTCGAGCACTTCATCGTAGCCGATGAGCGCATAGGAAGCGGCCTGCTGCGTAGTGCCGAAGTCGTGCACATAGGCCAGGGCGGGCTGCTCGGCAGCCTTGCGGCAGACGATTTTCTCCTTCGACTCGGCCAGTTTGCCGGTAGAGGCGAAAGTGTTGACCATGGTCTCTTCGTCGGAGATGCTCACGCTGCCGTTGATGGCGGGCAGATAGAGGTAGCCCCAGTCGATGCAGATGCCGTCGCCTTTCTTGGCAAGGATGGGCTGTTCGATGGTTCCGCTCTTGGCATAGGTGACGCCTTCCTTGGCGGTGATGGTCGTGACGGTGGGCTGAGTGGCCTTGTTCACGGCAATCTCGGGCGACGCACCGAGGTAGAACTGCACATCGTGTGCTTTCTTGTCGGTAGCGCGAACCTGATAGCTAATATAATTAATAGGTGTAGAGAGCAAATCGAGGTTGTCGATGAGCATGGGGGCTGTGAACACCACGTCGAGCTCAACGGGACCGCACTCGAAGGTGTAGTAGGTGTTAGTGGCAAGCACGTTGACGCTCTTCTGCTTGGCGAGCTTCACCTCGATTGACGGTTTCTTCACATTCTTGAAGATACCGAAGTCGAGATAGGCACCGCCGGCGGTGTTGTGGCAGTGGGCGGCAATGAGGTTCTTGCCGGGCTTGAGCAGCGACTTCAGCTTTCCGTCGAGGTGTTTCACCACGCCGGTCTTCCACGAGTGACCTGTATCGACCACCTTCTCGCCGTTGATGTAGAGCTCGAAGACGTCGTCGTGCGAATAGACGAGGTAGAGGTCGGCGGCAGCATCCTCCTCGCTGATCTCAACCGAGCGGCGCACGTAGATGTCGCTGTTGGTGTCGGCCCAACGGGTGCGCACGCTGGGATACTCTTCGTTTCCAAAGGCTCCCTCGGCCCTGCGCCATCCTGCTGCATCGAAGTCGGGCTTCTCCCAACCTGCTGCGGGTGTCTGTCGTGTCATCTGGGCACGCCACGGACCGACATCGGCCATAGGCACGATGGTCTCGAGGATATATTCCTTCTCACCACCCATGAAGCGATAGGGCACGCCGTCAACGCGCAGCATACCCGTGAGGGGCATCTGGTCGTTGGTCCAATGGCGCGTAGTACCAGCATTAAGCTCATCGTAGGGCGACCAGATGGAGAAATAGGGGTCGTTGACCACAAGAGGAACTGAAGGCACACGCAGATTGGTTGCCTTGTAGGGTGTAAAAAGTTCAGGTGTCTGTGCCTTGACAGATAGGATTACAGCACAACATGCTGCCATCACAAAAAGTTTTCTTTTCATTTAACTTCTACTAACTAGTTAATATTCAATATGTTTATAAAAACCTTCGACAATCACTTCTACCTCAGAAGCTACGATTAAAATCTCAAAAAACGTTTTTCCTTTTATTTTCTCGCTGCAAAGTAAATAAAATTTTTTTAAAATTTAAAATTTTTTCTGCCGTTTTTTCTTAAAATATTGGCTTTACACTAAAATTTTAACATTTAGCCGACAAAAGCCCTGCACGACGTAGGGAAGCGAAAAACGCAAAACCGACTTTTCTGTTTTTCCGAGCCTTTTTGTTCCGAAATCGAACAACCGATTTTATCGTCGTTTTGTGTTAAAAAGTCCATTTTTGCTCTTTTTCAACTGCTTTGGTTCGGTTTTCCGACCCGATTTTGAAGCGTCGTTTTGCGAAAGATATATGTTTCGGGTTGTAAAACACGGTCTTTCGGGTGGTGAAAGACGGTCTTTTGGAAGGTAAAAGCTTAGCTTTCGCAAGCGAAAGATATATGTTTCGCCCGACGACCTCAGAACCCCGAACAGTAATACAAACCGCACATCATTCATTTTCAGTGAGTTATGTCAAAAGAAGAAAAATGGGGATTTTTCACACAAAAACCGGTGCTTCTTGCCAAAGGAGCAAAAAACACCGGTTTTTCGTTGTTCTGTTTTTCCGAAAAATCTTGAATCCTCAAGGTTTAACCTGCCTTCATCGCGGCAGATTTGTTCGCATAATGAACACCACCCTATCGACGTGCGCTCTTCAGCAGGTCGAGCTTACCGTCGTCGATGAGCTTCAGGATGAGCTCGCCAAAAAGCGTGTTCTGCCAGGCAAACCACGAACGGGTGTAGTGCTTGGGGTCGTTCACGTCGAACGACTCGTGCATGAAGCCCGTGTCGGCATCGGTACGCTGCAGGGTCTCGATGCACCACTTGATTTCTTCGTCGTTCTGGCTGGTAAAGGCCTTCATCATGATCGACATGGGCCATGCCATATCATAGCCGATGTGGGGTCCGCCGATGCCTTCACCCTTCGAGCCGCGGAAGAAGTAGGGGTTGTCCTCGCTCCACACGAAGCGGCGGGTGTTCTGATAGATGGGGTCGTTCAGGTCGACATCGCCCAGATAGGCCATGGCCAGGAGCGACGGCACGTTGGCATCGTCCATGAGCAGACGGTTGCCGAAGCCGTCAACCTCGAAGGCATAGATTTTTCCGTATTTCGGATGGTCCACGATAGCATACTCCTGCAAGGCGGCCTTCACCTCGGCAGCCAGGTCGGTGCACTGCTTTGCGGTGGCGACGTCGTTGTTCACCTTGGTCAGAATCTCGGCAGCCTTGTTCAGCGACGAAACGGCCATGAAGTTGGAGGGCACGAGATAGAGGAACGTGGTGGCGTCGTCGCTCGGACGGAAGAACGAGCAGATGAGTCCGCAGGGCTTCACGGGGTTGCCCTTGCCGTCGTTGCTGACGGTGTCGAGCTGGCGCTCGGTCTTGCGCTGGAAGGTATAGGGACCGATGCCGTTCTTGCGCTGCTGCTCGTGGAAGGTCTGAAGGATGGCCTTGATGGCCTGCATCCACTCGTCGCCGAAGATAGAGGCGTCACCCGTCACCTGCCAGTAGTGGTAGGCCAGACGCAGCGGGTAGCAGAGCGAGTCGATTTCATACTTGCGCTCGTGCAGGTAGGGATTCATCTTGGTGAGGTCGCTCATCCAGTCGCCATTGGGGATGGCCTCTTTGTTGAAGGCGTTGGCATAGGGGTCGAGGATGATGCACTTCAGCTGGCGCAGGATGACGCCGCGCAGCATCTTCTTCAGCTTCGGGTCTTTGTTGGCAAACTGCACATAGGGCCAAACCTGTGCGCCCGAGTCGCGCAGCCACATGGCGTGGATGTCGCCCGTATAGACAAACGTGTCGTCGGCACCGTCCCAGTGAACGGTGGTGTCGAGTGTATTGGGGAAACAGTTCTCAAACATCCATGCCAGATAGGGATTGTCCTTGAGCAGCTTCTTCACCTCCTTGATTTTCTTCTCCACGGCATCCGAGGTGAACAGACGCTCCTTCTCAGCAGGACGATTGGTGACATAACTCGTGGCATCGGAAGCCTGTACGACAGGGTCGGTCGCACCGCTGATGCCATCAACAGCACTCGCACTCATCGGCAGGGCAAGCACCAAGGCCGCACCAGCCAGCATCTTCATTCGTAGTTTCATCATGACTTGATTCTTTTGTTTTTGTTATTTGTATCTGGCTACAAAGGTAGTAAAAAAAGATGAGAAAAGAAAAAACAAGATTATTTATTTTGTATTCTGCGCATTAAATCATGCCTCTGGCTGCCGCCGAAGGTACTCTCGTTCGGAAAATTGCAAATTTATTTGCATTTTCGCTCACTTATTCGTACCTTTGCCCTCGAAATGACGACATTCGATCAAGTGATAGGCCAGCAGGACATCAAACAACGACTCCTGACAATGGCCGAGGAACAGCGCATACCTCATGCGATGCTTTTCTGCGGTCCCACCGGTAGCGGAAAACTGCCGTTGGCTCTTGCTTTCGCGTGCCGTCTGCTCAACAACAGCCCCATGCTCGCCAAGTGGGCACACCCCGACCTGCACTTCACCTTCCCCACCATCAGGACGAAGAGCATGAGCAACGACCACCAGCCCGTCAGCGACGACTTTATCAAGCAGTGGCGCGAGCTGTTGCTGCAAGACCCCTACTTCAGCTTCGACCAGTGGATGAATGCCATAGGAGCCGAGAACCAGCAGGCCGTCATCACCGGCGGCGAGGCCGACGAACTGTCGCGAAAGCTCAGCCTAAAATCGAGCCAGGGCGGCTACAAGGTGAGCATCATCTGGATGCCCGAGCGCATGAACGGCACCAGTGCCAACAAACTGCTGAAGCTGCTCGAAGAACCGCCAGCCATGACGGTCTTCATCATGGTGTGCGAACAACCCGAGCAACTGCTCGAGACCATACGAAGCCGCACCCAGCGCATCGACATCCGACGCATCGACGATGCCGACATCGAACAGGCACTCGTCGACCGACGAGGTATTGAGCCCGACACCGCACACCGCATCGCGCGACTGGTAAACGGAAACTGGCTGAAAGCCGTCGACGAGCTCAGCGCCGACAGCGAGAACCAGCTGTTCTTCGACCTCTACACCATGCTCATGCGACTGGCCTACATGCGCAACGTGAAGGAACTGAAGATGTGGAGCGAGAACATCGCCACCTTCGGACGAGAAAAGCAAAAACGACTGCTCACCTACTTCCTGCGAATGACACGCGAAAATTTCATGTACAACTTCCACCAGCCCGAGCTGAACTACATGACACAGAAGGAAGAACAGTTCGCCGTAAAATTCTCGCCCTTCATCAACGAGGCCAACATCATCAGCATCAGCGAGTTGTTCAACCTCGCACACCGAGACATCAGTCAAAACGCAAACGCGAAAATCGTGTTCTACGAAATGGCCATGAAGATGATAGTCTACATCATGCAGAAGCCATAAATACAAATTTCAACAACGAAATCTGATATGGAAGAAAACAAAAATATACAGCAAGCCGAAACAAAAAAAGGCGAACCGAAATTCAAAATATTCAGAGGCTGCGACCGCGGACTCTGCCGGTGCGGTGTGGGCAGGCAAGACAAGCAACTCAACACCTACGACTGGCTGGCCGACGTGCCCGGCAACGCGGAATCGACCGACCTCGTTGAGGTGCAGTTCAAAAACACCCGCAAAGGCTACTACCACAACACCGAGAACCTGCCCCTGAAGAAAGGCGACATCGTGGCAGTGGAAGCCAGTCCGGGACACGACATCGGCGTGGTCACGCTCACTGGCAGTCTCGTCAAACTGCAACTCAAAAAGGCACACCTGAAGTCGGAGGACGACATCAAGCGCATCTATCGTATCGCCCGACAAACCGACATGGACAAATACTACGAAGCCAAGGCCCGCGAGCACGACACCATGATACAAAGCCGACAAATCGCGAAGAACCTCGGACTACAGATGAAAATCGGCGACGTGGAATATCAGGGCGACGGCAACAAAGCCATCTTCTACTACATCGCCGACGAACGCGTCGACTTCCGACAACTCATCAAAGACCTCGCCGCAGCTTTCCACGTGCGCATCGAGATGAAGCAAATCGGTGCACGTCAGGAAGCCGGACGCATCGGAGGTACCGGACCCTGCGGACGTGAACTGTGCTGCGCCACATGGATGAAAAACTTTGTCAGCGTCTCCACCGCCGCCGCACGCTTTCAGGACATCTCGCTCAACCCGCAGAAGCTGGCTGGCATGTGCGCAAAACTGAAGTGCTGCATGAACTACGAAGTGGACAACTACATCGAGGCAAGTCGCCGACTGCCCAGCAAAGAAATCTCACTACACACCCAAGACGCAGAATACTTCCTTTTCAAAAGCGACATTCTCGCAGGTCTCGTCACCTACTCGACCGACAAGAAGCAGCCCGTGAACACCGAAACCATCACATCGGCTCGTGCACGCGAAATCATTGAAATGAACAAACGAGGCGAAAAGCCGCTCTCACTGGTCGAAGGCGAAGGACAGAACAATAACTCGCGCAAGAGCAACGACCTGTTGGCCGATGCCGACATCAGTCGCTTCGACAAAGCCAAGAAAAAGAAGAGAAAGAAGAAAAGAAAAGAAAACGACAGGGAAGGAAAGGCCTAATTGAAAAAATACACCTTATTATTATTTATTACGACGGCAATGCTCGCCGCTACTTCGTGCAACTCGCGGAAAGTGTACGACCACTACGAGCATCTCTCTGTCAGCGGATGGGACAAGAACCAACGACTGGAGTACGACATCCCGCGCGTCACCAGCGACGGCACCTATGCCCTCGACCTCGGCCTGCGAACCAACTCCGACTATCCCTATATGCGAGTGACACTTGTCGTTGAAAGCACTACGTTTCCCGCAAAGAAAACCACTACACAAAAATTAAGCTTCAACCTCATAGACGAACGAGGTAAACCGAGAGGCAATGGAGTGACGCTATACCAATGCAACTTCCACATCAACGACCTGCAACTCAATGCCGGCGACTCCATGCACATCACGGTACGACACGACATGCGCCGGGAAATCCTCCCCGGCATCAGCGATATAGGTCTGACACTCACAAAAAACTAAGAACCAGAGAAATTATGTCCTGATGAGATTTCTTCCCGCATCAATACGCAGGAAGATAAACAGCAGTATCGTAAATCCCCACAGCGAAGAGCCGCCGTAGGAGAAAAAAGGCAACGGTATACCAATGACCGGTGTCAGCCCGAGCACCATGCCGATGTTGATAAAGACATGGAAAAGGAAGATACTGAGCACACAATAGCCATAGATGCGCCCGAACTTGAACGGCTGACGCTCGGCCAGATGGATGAGCCGCAGGATGAGCGCAAGGAAAAGCACCAGCACACCGGCCGAACCAATAAACCCTTCCTCCTCGCCTACCGTGCAGAAGATGAAGTCGGTGTCCTGCTCGGGAACATATTTGAGCTTCGTCTGTGTTCCGTTCAGGAATCCCTTGCCCATGATACCACCCGAGCCGATGGCTATCTTGCTCTGATTGACATTATAGCCTGCACCGGAAAGGTCTTCATCGAGACCGAGCAACACATTGATGCGCACACGCTGATGCTTCTCCATGACATTGTTGAGCATATAGTCGGCCGAATAGAAGAAGATGATAGAGCCTGCAGCAAAGGCAAGTATGTAAAAATAATTTCGGAAACGTGTGCGCAGTCCCAAGTATAACAGATAGCCAGCCATGGCTGCCGAAAGGATGAGCTGCACATAGACGACATCGAAGGGAATGACAAACTCGGAGAACAGCAGTGCCAGCAAAGTGATACCGATTCCGTAGCCCAATATCGTCTGCGTCACCTTCTTTTCTTGGCAATAGAGGTACACCATGCCCGCGGTGAATATCTGCACCAGGAGAAGAACGGTAAACTTGCCTACCGACGTGGGTGTGTCCCACAAGGTGATGCTCTCATACTTGATTCCCGTCACGAAATAAATAATCATTGCCACGCCCGTGAAAAGCACAGAGCCCGGCATTCCCTCGCGATAGAACATGAGCGAGAACGACAGATATACCAATGCAGAACCCGTTTCGCGCTGTCCGATGATACACAGGATGGGCAAAACGATGAAGCCGGCAGCCATGAGAAAATCTTTCCACTTGTGGATGCTGAAACCGTAGGTGCTCATGAACTTGGCTATGGCCAATGCCGTAGCAAACTTCGCAAACTCTGCCGGCTGCAACCTGACAGGACCAAGCACAAGCCACGAATGCGAGCCCTTGATGTCGCGGGCAAGGAAGATGGTTGCGATGAGGAGCAGAATGAGAAGTCCATAGATGATATAGGCCATCGCATCGAATAACCGGTCGTCGGTCATCAGCAACACAAACCCGAGACATATCGACGTGCCTATCCAGACAATCTGCATTCCCGAACGAGTATCGAGACTGAAGATGTCGGGGCTGTCGAAAGAGTATGTGGCTCCACAGACGCTGAGCCAACCGAAGGCCAGCAGCATCAGGTAGATGCCGATGGTCCACCAGTCGAGCGACCGCAATACTCCGGGTTGTTTATCTGCTTGCTGTGCCATAGGCTATATGTCTGCTTTGGAACGATCGGGCCTGTCCTTCCGAGCCGGCCGACAACTTTCCGTTAATATACTGTTCCATCATCAATCCTCCGATAGGCACGGCATAGGTCGCACCGAAGCCGCCGTTCTCCACGTAGACCGCGATGGCTATCTTGGGATTGTCCATCGGCGCAAAGCCCATGAACACGGAGTGGTCTTGTCCACGGTTCTGCGCCGTTCCTGTCTTGCCGCAAATGGCATAGTCGCTGCGGTTCATGCGATGGCAGGTTCCTCCGAGTACCGAGCTGCGCATGCCTTTCACAACCGATTCATAGGCATGGCGGTTGGCCTTGGTGTAGTGTTTCTTCGTGTACTTCGGGTCGAGCTTCTGCCCCTTCACTTCCTTCACCACATGCGGAATAATGTAGTAGCCTCGGTTGGCAATGGTCGCGCCGAGGTTGGCAATCTGCAACGGCGTCAGCGTTACCTCGCCCTGACCGATGGCAATACTGACCACAGAAAGCCCGCTCCACGATTTGCCGTTCTTCGAGAATGCCTTTTCGTAATACTCTGCATTGGGAATCATTCCTCGTTTCTCACCCGGCAGGTCAACCTCGAGCTTATAGCCGAAGCCCATGCTCTTCATGTAGTCGCGCCATGTGTTCATCGCCTGGTTCTGGCTGTCGTATATCGTACGGTTGCACAACATGTTGTAGAGTCCCCAACAGAAATAACCGTTGCACGACGTGCTGATGGCGTAGTTTAGCGCCAACGGCGAACCATGTCCGTGACATCCCACCTTCATGCCTTTGTGGATGAAGCCGCGATGACAGGGATACATCGTCTGATCGTTGATGATTCCTTCGGTCATAAATGTCAGCGCCTGCGAGGTCTTAAACGTCGAGCCTGGCGGATAGGTTCCCATGATGCTTCGGTTGAGCAGGGGTTTCATGGGGTCTTTCTGCAGCTCGCGATGGTTCTTGCCGCGCTGTCGCCCGACCATCGTACGCGGGTCGTAGGTCGGCGACGACACCATGCACAGGATTTCACCCGTCGAGGGTTCTATGGCAACGATACTGCCGAGTTTCCCCTCCATAAGTCGTTCGCCGAGTGCTTGCAAATCGAGGTCGATGCTTAGCTTCAGGTCTTTCCCGGGGACAGGCTTATGGTCGTAAGCCCCATCCATGTATTTTCCCTTGATGCGACCGTGAGCATCGCGCAAAAGCATCTGCACGCCTTTCTCACCACGCAACACGTCTTCGTAGGAGCGCTCGATGCCCTGCTTGCCGATATAGTCGCCGGGCTGATAGTAGTCGTTGTCCTCGATATCTTGTGGCGACACTTCTGCCACATCGCCCAACACATGGGCAGCATAGGGATACTGATAGCGGCGGATGCTGCGCTTTTGCACATAGAAGCCGGGGAAGCGGAAGGCTTTTTCCTGAAACACGCTGAACTCCTTATCGCTCAACTGACTCATGAAAAGCTGCTGCGTATAACGCGAATAGCCGGGATTCTTCGAACGGTCCTTAATGTCGTTCATGCGCTGGATGAAATATTCCTTCGTGATATTCAGTGCGTTGCAAAATTCCATTGTGTCGAGGCGACCGCTCTCCTCGTTCACCACCACCATGATGTCGTATGCCGGCTGATTATACACCAACAGTTTGTCGTTGCGGTCGGTGATGACGCCGCGCGACGGAAACTCGACCTTCCTCAGGAAGGCGTTCGAGTCGGCATTCTTCTTATAGTCGTCGCTCAGGAGTTGCAGGGTAAACAGACGAATGATATAGGTGACCACTATCACAACGGCCACCCCTCCTATCACATACTTACGTCCTTCAAGTCCTAAGTTTTTCTTCATTTCAGTTTTTCCTTATCGCCTCAATGACCCATATCAGAATAACCGTGACGAGCGTGCTACCGCCGATGCTCATCAGCCAGTGCTCCCAGTTGAAAAAACTGAAAGCCTCTAACGAGAAGAATGTCGTGCAATAGATGAGCACCATCAGTAAGGAATAATAGATGTACTTGAGTATGCCCATGGAGCGCATGGAGGGCAGCAGGTCATCGTCGCTCTCGCGCTGGATGAATGTTTCGAGCAGATAAGGCTGCAGGCAACCGACGAGCGTCATCGAGGCCGCCGACACACCGGGCGTATTAGAAAACGTGTCGAGGCTCAGGCCCAGGGCGAAGCACCACACGAGTATGGCCCACTTCGGATAGTTTCGCCGGAACAGCAAGACAAACAGGACGCACACCATGGGCGTTGCGCATCCAAACAGCTGCATGTGGTTAAGCACCAGTGCCTGAACGAGCACGAGAGCCACAAACAGCAATAGTTTTCTCAGTATGTCTGCGTACATATCGGGCTTTTAATCATTAACTGTCTTGGTCTTGATAGAGTCCTCAGCCAGACGGATGAGTTTCAGACGCTCGTTCATCTTGCTGTCGTCGATGACACAAACGTCGCGCAGTTTTCCGAAGTCGGTGGAGAGCTTCACGTGCAGTCTGTAGGACAGACCATTGGCCGAGTTAGAGGCTGCCACCACTTTTCCCACCGAGATGCCCGGCGGGAAGACCGAAGAGTATCCGCTGGTCACAATCTGGTCATACTTTCGCAGCTGTGCATGCCGGGGGATGTCGTCGACGTAAGCCATGTCGGCTGCGCCACCGTCCCAATGCAGATATCCAAAGTATCCGTGGTCCTTGATGGCGCAGCTGATGTTCGAGTTTGAGTTGAGGACAGGAATGACTATCGAGTAGTGGTCGGAGACGAGGAAGACGATGCCCACCACGCCGTTGCCGCTGACCACACCCATGTCGGCATGGATGCCGTCGGCACGTCCCTTGTCGATGGTGATGAGGTTGTCGCGTTTGTTGACCGAGTTGTCGACCACCTTGGCCTGAATGATGCGATACTCGGAAAGCAGCTCCATCTGACTGCTCCTCAGCAGTGTGGAGTCGCGTCGGCCGCCTTTGGTTGTCAGCAGTGCGAGCTGTCGTTCCAGATAGACATTGCGCGCGGTGAGGCTTTCGTTGGTTTCGCGCAGGGCGAAATACGACCTTGCCGCCGACTCCCACTCATACACCTTTCCGGTGACGGCATTGGCCGACGTAAACCACACGCTGCCCTGATAGTTGTTAAACTGAAAGAGCAGCACGATACTGATGACTTCGAGCAGAACGAAGACAAACCAGTGGTTGTATTTGACAAGAAACGCTACAAGATTTCTCATTCCTCAAACATCACATCTCCCCTGCCCTCCCGTTCATGGGGAGGGATGGGGAAAGTCATTATCTCATCAGGAAGGAGAAACGGTCAACATTCTTCAGTGCGATGCCTGCACCCTTAGCCACACAGTGGAGCGGGTCTTCGGCTACGTGGAACTGAATGCCGAAGCGCTCGGTGAGTCGCTTGTCGAGTCCGCGCAACAGGGCGCCGCCACCCGTCAGGTAGATACCACTCTTCACGATGTCGGCATAGAGCTCTGGCGGAGTATTCTCGAGTGCATTGAGGATGGCCTGCTCGATGTCGGCGATGGTGCGGTCGAGACAGTGGGCAATCTCCTGATAGCATACGGGGACCTCCATGGGCAGGGCGGTAATCTTGTTCGGACCTACGACCACGAAGTCCTCGGGAGCCTCGTCGCCGAGGTCGGTCAGTGCCGAGCCTACCTTTATCTTGATGCGCTCAGCCATGCGCTCGCTCACGCGGACGTTGTGCTGGCGGCTCATATACTCCTGAATGCTTGCGGTGAGGTCATCGCCTGCCACCTTGATAGAGGTGTTGGCCACAATGCCACCCAGCGAGATGACGGCAATCTCGGTTGTTCCGCCACCGATGTCGACAATCATGTTGCCCTGCGGAGCCTCAACGTCGAGACCGATACCGATGGCTGCTGCCATGGGCTCGAAGATGAGGTAGACGTCGCGTCCGTCGGCATGTTCGGCCGAGTCGCGCACGGCACGCAGCTCAACCTCGGTGCTGCCCGAGGGCACGCCGATGACCATGCGCAGCGAGGGCGAGAACAGGCGCGAGCCCGTGTGAACCATTTTTATCAGTCCGCGCATCATCTGCTCGCAGGCTGTGAAGTCGGCTATCACACCGTCGCGCAGCGGGCGGATGGTGCGTATGCCCGGATTCTCCTTCTCATACATCATCTTGGCCTTTTCGCCCACGGCAATCATCTTGTCGGTGCGACGGTCAAGGGCTACTACTGAGGGTTCGTCAACCACAATCTTGTCATCACTGATAATGATTGTGTTGGCTGTACCCAAGTCCATTGCGATTCCTTGAATAAACGAAAAAAATCCCATTTCTAAATTTCCTAATTTTTAAGTTTTTACTATTATCCTTTATTTTTACAGTTTCGTCTCAAACCATGTCTTGATGGCCGTGTCGTAGCGACTGCTCACGCCGAAGGCTCTTGCGGCCAGGCGGCGTCGGTCGTCGATGGTGGTCTGTGCACCTTTCTCGTCGAGAATCTCCTGCAGCAGGGCATATTCCTCCTTGCTGGGCACGATGACCACGTCGTTGAAGTTTTTTGCGGCGGCTCGGATGAGCGAGATGCCGCCGATGTCTATTTTCTCGATAATGTCTTCGTCAGTCGCTCCGCTGGCCACGGTCTGCTCAAAAGGATAGAGGTCAACGATGACGAGGTCGATCTCGGGAATCTCGTATTGTTGCATCTGCTGGCGGTCGCCTTCGTTGTCGCGACGAGCCAGGATGCCGCCAAACACTTTGGGGTGCAGGGTCTTCACCCGTCCGCCCAGGATGGAGGGATAGGTGGTCACCTCTTCTACAGCCTGGCACTCATAGCCAAGCGATGTGATGAAAGCCTGCGTGCCGCCGGTGGAGAGGAACTTCACCCCTTCGGCATTCAGCTTTGCCAGTAAGTTTTCCAGCCCGTCTTTGTGGTAGACCGACACCAACGCGGTCTTGATTTTCTTTGTTTCAGTCATTGCGCACGTACATTAATTATGAATTTGAGTGTGCAAAGTTACAACATTTTTCCGACATACATCATAATTTGAAAAAATATTTGTCGATTTTTTTACCATGCCCGAATGTCGCGACTGGAAAAGTCTACTGACCGACCCTCCGACAGCATCCGACCGACAGGGGCTACAAAAAAACTCGCCCCCGATGTGGGAGCGAGACTTTCGGTAGCGGGAGAGGGACCCGAACCCTCGACCTCCGGATTATGAATCCGACGCTCTAACCAACTGAGCTATCCCGCCGCACTTTTTTGTTAAGCGGGTGCAAAGGTAATACAAACTTTTTGAATATGCAAAAAAATCATACGACTTTTTTTGACTTTCAGACTTTTTTTCGTACTTTTGCGCAGAAAACAATACCTTCTGACTAAAAACATACATGTAATGAGTAAGAATAAGATACACATTGAGCACGAGCTCAGGTCTAATTCGCAGAGCATCATCTGGCATCTCATCAGCACTGCCGAGGGGCTCTCGCGCTGGCTTGCCGACGACGTCAGAGAGGACGGCAACAGCCTGACGCTGACGTGGGGCGAGACGTGGAGCCATCACGAAATCAGGAAGGCCACCATCACGGGCAGGGCCAAGAACCGCTATCTGCGCTTCCGGTGGGACGACGAGGACGACCCCGAGGCCTACATCGAGCTGTTGATGGAGAAGAGCGACCTGACCAACGACTTCATCCTCTCCATCACCGACTTTGCCGAGGCTGGCGACGAGGACCAGCTGGAAGAGCTGTGGGCCGACGACCTTGAGCGGCTGCACACCACGACAGGCCTGTAGAGCCGAGCCGCCGCAACATCACAGAGCAGGCATCGTTTGCGACCGACAAAGGACGCAACACATTGTGCCCGAGCATACTGACATCCAAACTGTTAAATTTGTTTACATTTTTAACATTTCCAGTTCATGCCCGAATCGTCCATTTCGGGCTTTTTTGTTTCCCGCTGTCATTTCGTCAGAAAAAAGCGGCATTTTTCGCATTTTCGTCAAAACATTGACTGCCAAAGCGTTAGCGCAATTACAATCAGAAACCGACCGACTCGCGATTCCGAACGATCGATCGTTCGTCTGCGAAACAAATATGTTTCACCCTCCGAAAGACGGTCTTTTGGAAGGTAAAAGACCGTGTTTTGCAACCCGAAACATATATCTTTCGCAACCGATGCACAAAAAACGGCGACCGAAAACGCAGTTTTCCGACTCCGAAACATCGTTTTCGGCCAGTTTTATGACAAATTGTAAGTGTTAAAAAAATCGGGCGTTTTAACATTTCAACTGCTTTTCGTGCACATATCATGCATTTCCGAAAATAAAATTTCGCGGGCGGTAAAGAAGAAAAAACAGAAAAAAACGTCGTTTCTTAAATATTTATGTTAATTTTGCAGTCCGATAAGCATACGTATGTTTCGCATCAAGAAGTTAGACATATTCATCATCCGGCAGTTTGCCCTGCTCTTCGTGGGCACATTCTTCATCAGCCTCTTCGTGCTGATGATGCAGATGGTGTGGAAATTTATCGACATGCTCATCGGCAAGGGCCTTTCGATGGAGGTGCTTGCCCAGTTTTTCGGCTACATGAGCCTCATGCTCGTGCCGCAAGCCCTGCCGCTGGCCATCCTGCTGTCGTCGCTCATCACCTTCGGAAACCTGGGCGAGAGCAGCGAGCTCACCGCCATCAAGTCGGCAGGCATCTCGCTCATGCAGACCTTCCGCTCGCTCATCGTCACATCGGTGGCCATCGCCCTGATTTCCTTCTACTTCCAGAACAACGTGGGTCCCGAAGCCAACATGAAGATGGCGCAGCTCATGATATCGATGAAGCAGAAAAGCCCCGAGCTCGAGATACCCGAAGGCATCTTCTACGACGGCATCCCCAGCTCAAACCTCTACGTGCAGAAGAAAGACCTGGAGACCGGCAAACTCTACGGCATCATGATCTACCGCATGACGGGCAGCTACGAAGACCAGGCCATCATCCTCGCCGACTCGGGCATGTTGCAGTCCACCGCCGACAAGAAGCACCTGAAGCTGTCGCTCTGGAGCGGAGAATGGTTTGAGAACATGCAGTCGCAGGAGCTGGCCAACAGTGCCGCCGTGCCCTACCGCCGCGAGTCGTTCACCGCCAAGCAGATTGTGCTCGACTACGATGCCGACTTCAACCTCACCGATGCCAATGCGCTCTCGGCCAATGCCAAGGGCAAGAGCATCAAGCAGATACACAAAGACATCGACTCGCTCAGCGCCGTCTACGACAGCATCGGCAGGAGCTATCTTGCCGAGGCACGCAACCGCATCTACCTCATACCCCACAGCACGAAGGCCGACTCGCTGGCTGCCATCAAGGCAGGCCACACCGCAGCGTTCAACGTCGACTCGGTCTATGCCAAGTCGAGCCCCGACCAGCGCCGCCACGCATCGAGCGTAGCCTTCAACAAAGTGCAGGAGCAACTTTCCGACCTCGAGTTCAAGGCCCTCATCACCAGCGACGGCGACAAACTCATACGCCAGCACAAGATTGAAGCCATCAGGAAGTTCATCACCGCACTCATCTGCATCATCTTCTTCTTCATCGGCGCACCCCTCGGAGCCATCATCAGAAAGGGCGGACTCGGCGTGCCCGTCATCATCTCGGTGCTCGTGTTCATCTTCTACTACATTCTCGAAAACACGGGCTACCGCATGTCGCGAGGCGGCATGTGGCCGATATGGTTCGGCATGAGCCTCGCACCCGTCGTGCTCATACCGCTCGCCGCCTTCTTCACCTACAAGGCCAACAACGACTCCATGGTGTTCAACATCGACTTCTACCGCAACCTGGGCATGAAGCTGATGGGACTGCGGCAGAAGCGACACGTCTCGGGAAAAGAGGTCATCATCAACGACCCCGACTACACGAAGGATGCCGAGCAGCTCGAGGCCATCACCGCCCAGACACGCGAATACGAGAAGGCCCACCGGCTGAAGACTCCGCCAAACGTGGTCAAGACCTTCTTCCGCTACGAACCCGACCACCACATAGAAGCCATCAGCGAACAGCTCGAGGCCGTCATCAACGACCTGGCCAACACCCGCGACAAGGCCGTGCTGAGCCAGCTCAACCACTACCCCGTCCTTGCTGTCAAGGCCCACACCCGACCCTTTGAACGTCAGTGGATGAACACCGTGGCAGCCATCGTCGTACCCGTAGGACTGTTCCTCTACCTGCGCATGTGGCGTTTCCGCCTCAGGCTCAGCAAAGACCTGCACACCATACAGCGCACCAACGACAACATTGTCAAGATTATCAACAATATACATACTAATAAATAAAAGGTGTAACAACCGCAACGTCGCAGCAACCTTATATAATAAAAGTAAAAAGGAAGGAATACCAATATGACAGAGACCGTGCTCAACAACATACAGGAAGCCATCGAAGACTTCCGGCAAGGCAAGTTCGTCATCGTAGTCGACGACGAAGACCGCGAAAACGAAGGCGACCTCATCATCGCCGCCGAAAAGATTACACCCGAAAAGGTCAACTTCATGCTCAAGAACGCCCGCGGCGTGCTCTGCGCACCCATCACGCTGTCGCGCTGCGAAGAGCTCGACCTGCCCCATCAGGTCAGCGACAACACGTCGGTGCTCGGCACACCCTTCACCGTCACCATCGACAAACTCGACGGATGCACCACCGGCGTCTCGGCACACGACCGCGCCGAGACCATCCGTGCACTGGCCGACCCCGCCTCCAAGCCCGAGACCTTCGGACGACCGGGACACATCAACCCCCTCTATGCTCAGGACAACGGCGTGCTGCGACGCTCGGGACACACCGAGGCCGCCATCGACCTGTGCCGCCTCGCAGGACTCTATCCCGCAGGAGCACTCATGGAAATCATGAACGAAGACGGAACCATGGCCCGACTGCCCGAACTGCAAGAAATGGCGAAAGCATGGGACATGAAAATCATTTCCATCAAAGACCTCATCGCCTACCGACTGCAAAAGGAATCAATCATCGAGACGGGCGACGAGGTCGACATGCCCACCGAATACGGACACTTCCGACTCATCCCCTTCCGACAGCAGTCGAACGGACTCGAGCACATGGCACTCGTAAAAGGCTCATGGAAATTCGACGAACCCGTGCTCGTGCGTGTGCACTCATCGTGCATGACCGGCGACATCCTCGGCAGCCAGCGATGCGACTGCGGAGAACAACTGCATAAAGCCATGCAGATGATAGAGAAAGAAGGCAAAGGCGTGGTCATCTACATGCAACAGGAAGGCCGCGGCATAGGACTCATGAACAAGATTGCAGCCTACAAATTGCAGGAACAGGGCTACGACACCGTCGACGCCAACGTGCACCTCGGCTTCAAACCCGACGAGCGCGACTACGGATGCGGCGCACAGATGCTCCGGCACCTCGGCGTGCGAAAGATGCGACTGCTCACCAACAATCCCGTCAAGCGCGTAGGACTCGAAGCCTATGGTCTCGAAATCGTCGAGAACGTGCCCATCGAAATCACGCCAAACCCCTACAACGAGCGCTATCTCAAGACCAAACGCGACCGCATGGGGCACACCCTCCACCTGAAGTAAAGTCCACGAGAAAGCTGCACCCCTGCCGTCAAGTCCGACATCCGACAAAAAAATCGGGCAAGACGTTTGCAAAAAGAAATAAAATGTGTAATTTTGCACGACATTTTAACATTCAAAACAAATAAAGTAAGCATGGAAAGACTCTCAGAAAGGCTTAACCGCCTGTCACCATCGGCCACACTTGCCATGTCGCAGAAAAGCAGCGAGATGAAGGCACAAGGCATCGACGTCATCAACCTCAGCGTCGGCGAGCCCGACTTCAATACACCCGACCACATCAAACAGGCTGCCAAGCAGGCCATCGACGACAACTACTCGCGCTATTCGCCCGTGCCAGGCTACGCCGACCTCAGACAAGCCATCGCCGATAAACTGAAACGAGAGAACAACCTCGACTATACCACCGCAGAGATTCTCGTCTCGAACGGAGCAAAGCAAAGCGTGTGCAACACCGTCATGGCACTCATCAACCCCGGCGACGAGGTCATCATCCCCGCACCCTACTGGGTGAGTTACCCGCAAATGGTGAAGCTGGCCGGTGGCGAGCCCGTCATCGTCGGCGCAGGATTCGAACAGAACTTCAAGATGACCGCCGAACAGCTCGAAGCAGCCATCACCCCCAAGACACGACTCATCATCCTCTGCTCGCCCAGCAACCCCACCGGAAGCGTTTACTCGAAAGAAGAACTCCGCGCACTGGCCGACGTCGTCAAGCAACACGACGACCTCTTCGTGCTGGCTGACGAAATCTACGAGCACATCAACTACATCGGCCAACACCAATCCATCGCACAGTTCGATGGAATGAAAGAGCGCACCATCATCGTCAACGGCGTCTCAAAAGCCTACGCCATGACAGGCTGGCGCATCGGATACATCGCCGCACCCGAATGGATTGTGAAAGGCTGCAACAAACTGCAAGGACAATACACCAGCGGCCCCTGCTCGGTCAGCCAGAAAGCCGCCGAAGCCGCCTACCTGCTCAGCCAGGACTGCGTTGAGGATATGCGACAGGCCTTCGAACGCCGCCGCAACCTGATCGTGGAACTCACGAAAGCCGTACCCGGACTCGAGGTGAACACCCCGCAAGGAGCCTTCTACCTCTTCCCCAAATGCAGCAGCTACTACGGCAAGACCGACGGAAAGCGCACCATCGGCGACTCCTACGACTTGGCTATGTACCTGCTCGAAGAAGCCCACGTGGCAACAGTGGCCGGAGCCGCCTTCGGCGATAACGACTGTTTCCGCATGAGCTATGCCACAAGCGACGAAAATATACGCGAGGCCATCAGCAGAATTGCACAAGCATTGGCAAAACTGAAATAAGCATAAATATGCAAAAGTGTCACTTTTGACGCCCAAATTATGACAAAATAAGACGCTATTATGTAAAATTTAATTAAAAAAGCCGTTAAAACTTACTATTTTTTCGTGCGAATACACTTAAATTTGTATCTTTGCGTTATTAAACTTGACACTTTCTGCATTTTACCATGCAATATAATCTGTCAACTTGAAAGAAAACAATAAATTCACAACTTAAATTATTAATAACTTAAAATTTAAAAATTAAAAAATTATGGCAACAACACAACAAAAAGCCAGCCCTAAGAAATCTGAGGGCTTTCAGGGAGTTAGAGGCGCATTCTGGATCATTCTCGTTTGCGCTGTAATCGCATTCTTACTGTACTTCTTCTGGTTCGGAAACGACTCACACTTCGCTCCGGGCAGTGACAAAGCACAGGAATTGGACGTTTGGGGTACAATCTACAAAGGTGGTATCGTCGTTCCCGTACTGCAGACTTTGCTGCTCACCGTTATCGCTATGTCTATCGAGCGCTTCCTCGCTCTGAAGACCGCCTTCGGTAAAGGCTCTCTGCCCAAGTTCGTAGCCAACATCAAGGCTGCCTTGAATGCCAACGACTTCAACAAGGCCCAGGATCTCTGCAACAAGATGCAAGGCTCTGTAGCTAACGTGGTTTCGGCTTCTCTGAAGGCTTACAAAGAGATGGAAACTACCAACGGCATCAAGAAAGGTCAGAAGATTGCCAAGATTCAGCAGGCACACGAAGAGGCTACACAGCTCGAAATGCCGACACTGACCATGAACATGCCTATCATCGCAACACTCGTTACCCTCGGTACTCTGACCGGTCTGTTCGGTACGGTTGTAGGTATGATCCGTTCGTTCTCGGCTCTGTCTTCTGAAGGTGGTGCTGACTCGGCTGCTCTGTCAAAAGGTATTTCCGAGGCCCTTATCAATACAGCCTTCGGTATCGGTACTTCGTGGCTCGCAGTTGTATCCTACAACTACTACACGAACAAGATCGACAAGCTGACATACGCCCTTGACGAGGTTGGTTATTCCATCGCACAGACATACGAAGCCAATCACGCAGACGAAGCTTAATTTTTGCTAACCCTTTAAAACGTTTATCACTATGGGTAAAGTAAAAATTAAGAAGAGCGACACCTGGATTGACATGACCCCTATGTCCGACGTGATGACGCTGCTGCTGACTTTCTTCATGCTCACATCAACGTTCGTCAAGAACGAACCTGTGAAGGTCAACACACCAGGCTCTATCGTTGAGAAAGACATTCCGGAAAAGGGCGTCCTGACAATTCTGGTCAGTCCCGAAAAAGACGCAAAGGGCAATGCTACCGGCGACGGGCAGATATTCATGAGCATGGATAATGCCGAACAGCTGGGAGAAGTGCTCGACCAAATGGCAGCAGCAAATGGCGTCTCCATCGACGCAAAGGCTCGCGAAACTTTCAAGATTGAACCCACCTTCGGTGTTCCCATCAGAAAGCTTCCAGCCTACCTGCAAGAAGTCGACCCGACAAAACGCCAGAAACTGCTCAAGAACTATGGTATTCCCCTCGATAGCATCGACGGTGGAAGAAGCGAATTCCAGCAATGGGTTGACGCAGCACGCGGTGTAAATCAAGACATCAAGATTGCACTTAAAGCCGATGCTGCAACACCCTATAAAACTGTGAAGAAAGTCATGAGCGAACTGCAAGACATGGACGAAAGTCACTACTACATGATCACTACTTTAAAGAAGCAGGAGGAATAAGACATGGCAAAACAGAAAGAAAGCAAACAGAAGAAAATAAATGTCCGCGTGGACTTTACGCCTATGGTGGACATGCTCATGCTGTTGATTACCTTCTTCATGCTCTGTACCTCGCTGAGTAAGTCGAAGACCATGGACTTGACCATGCCAGCAAAAGACAAAGAACAGAAAGAAGAGCAACAGAACGAAGCCAAGGAATCAGGTGCTATCACGCTCTATTTGGCTGCCGACAACAAGATCTACTTCGGTGCCGGTGAACCCAAATACGACGATGCCGAATGGATTAAAGAGACCACCTGGGGCAAAGACGGTATTCGTAAAGTGCTCAGGGAGCATACCACTGGCGAAGGCATCAAGCCTGTGCCGATGATTGAGATGGCAGCAAAGGAACTTCGTAAGAAGAAAAAAGACGAAAACATTCCCGACAGCATCTTCAACAAGCAGTTGAGCGACATCAAGGGCGGTAACCTTCCCACAGGAAAGATTGAGACCCTGACCGTCATCATCAAGCCAACGGACAATGCTACCTACACGAACATGATTGATGCTCTCGACGAAATGCAGATTTTGGAGATTGGTACATACGTCATTGACAAAATTACTCCAGACGACCAGAAGCTGCTCAAGCTGAAAGGTGTTGAAGAGTAGAAAAGGCATTACGTTTTATCAATTAAAAAGAAGTAAAGAATATGGCAAAAATAGATTTATACGATCCGCAATGGGTTGAAATGGTGTTCGCCGGAAAGAACAAGGAATACGGAGCCTACCAGCTGCGTAAAGGGACTTCCTCGCGAAACATTAAGGCTCTGCTGATTCTGCTTATTACCGCTGCACTCGTGGGAGGCTACCTCACATGGAAGATTCAGGCCGACAACGCCGAGAAAGAGCGTCTGGCCCGTATGGAAGCCATGGAACTCTCACGTCTGAAAGAGCAGCAGAAGAAGGAACGGGAGAAAGCGAAAGAACTTCCGAAAATCCCGCCAAAACCTGAGCAAAAAGTTGTTGAGCAGGTTCGTGAAACCCAAAAGTTCACCGCTCCTGTCATCAAGAAGGATAATCTTGTAAAAGAGGAAAACCAGCTCAAACAGCAGGACAAGCTGGATGAGAAGGTTGCCGTAGGTACTGAGAACAAGGAAGGAACAAAAGACCGTCAGGTTGAAGCCGCCAAGAGCAACATCGTTGTCGGCGAGGCCGCTCCTCCCCCACCACCAGCACCCAAGCAAGAGGTTTCCAATAAGGTATTCGATGTAGTAGAGGTTCCGCCATCGTTCCCCGGTGGACAGGGTGCCCTCCTCTCTTGGCTCTCAAGCCACATCAAATATCCGCCTATTGCACAGGAGAACGGCGTGTCCGGACGTGTTGTCGTTCAGTTCGTTGTTGAACGCGACGGTTCCGTTTCGGGCGTACAGGTTGTTCGTTCCGTTGACCCGTCACTCGACCGTGAGGCTGCCCGCGTGGTCAGCAGCATGCCGAAGTGGACTCCTGGTAAGCAGAATGGTTCGGCTGTACGTGTGAAGTACACCGTTCCTGTAACCTTCAAACTGCAAAATTAAGAATGAATCATAAAAGCTTCATCTTTTTAGGACTTTCACTCTCTTTGTTTTTCTTGTCGTCATGCGACGGCAAGAAAAACGAGGGAGGCAGAACAGACACACCGACGTCAGGGACGATTCAGTTCGTCTCTGACGAAAGTTTTAGTCCCATCGTCGACGAGCTGCGGGCGCAGTTCGAGTTCGACTTTCCCAATGCACATCTCCAACCGCTCTACACCGACGAGATAACCGGTCTGCAGATGATTAAAGACCTGAAGACCTGTCTGCTCATCACCTCAAGAGCACTCTCGAAAAGCGAACGTGCTTACCTCGAGACGACAAAGAAACAAGTGCCGAAGGTATTCCCCATCGGCTACGACGGTCTGGCACTCATCGTCAATCGTCAGAACAACGACACCTGCATCTCCGTCAAAGACGTGAAACGCATCCTCAGCGGAGAGGCACAGAACTGGAAAGACGTATTTCCAAATTCCAACAAAGGCGCCATCGAAGTTGTGTTCGACAATAAGCAGTCGGCCACGCTCCATTATGTTGTCGACTCCCTGCTCGAGGGCAAACCCATCGACAGCCCCAACATTGTGGCAGCCAAAACCAGCAAGGACGTTGTCGATTACGTCGACAAGACGCCCAATGCCATTGGTGTAATCGGTTCGAACTGGCTCAACGACCAGCGCGACACCACCAATGTCACCTTCAAGAAGAACATCCACGTCATGGCAGTATCACTCAACGACGTAGCACGCCCCTCGAACAGCTGGCAGCCCTATCAAGCCTACCTGCTCGACGGACGTTATCCATTCGTCCGCACGTTGTACTGCATTCTCGTTGACCCGCGAAACGCACTGCCCAGAAGATTCGCCAACTGGATTTCCGAACCCAAGGGACAGCTCATCATCTTCAAGTCGGGACTCCTCCCCTATCGAGGACAGATCAACGTCAGAAAAGTGAACGTAAAAGATAACTAAGACAAATTATTTGACAGCCCAATAAACTTTTTTACCCCACTTTCGTCAAAAGAGAAACAAGTTTCAAGGCTTAATGCCCGGAACGCATATATAAAAGAATGTCTAACATTTTAAAGTAAAAAGGAGAAGAGAATATGAAATCATTAAAATACCTTGCAATCGGGGCAATGATAATGGGATTATCTGCACCCGTCATGGCACAGACTGTCGACTACAAGCCTCAGCTCGAAGCCATCACCAAAGTCATCAGCAACGAAGCTGCTGCAAAACCGCTCATCAAAGAGTATCTGAAAAGTTTTAAGAAGAATCCTGAAGCGCTCGTAGCATTAGGAAATGCCTACCTCATGGCAAAGGACTGCGATAAAGCCACTCGCGAGAGCATGGCCCTGCAGTATGCCGACATGGCTCTGGCCCGCAACAAGAACTATGGCGACGCCTTCATCCTGAAAGGCGACATCGAGGCCATCAACGACGACGGCGGCGAGGCTGCCATGTGGTATCAGCAGGCCATGATGCTCGACCCGCAGAACCCCGAGGGCTACATGCGCTATGCCAACGTCAACCGCAAGGTCAGTCCTGAAGAGTCGGCACGTGTTCTTAACGAACTGCGCAAGATTCGTCCCGACTACCCTGTAGATGCCGAGACTGCTCACAGCTACTACACGGCAAACAAGTTTGACAAAGCCCTCGAATACTTTGCCAAGTGCGACATCAACCAGCTCGACGAGGAGAAACTGTTTGAGTATGCCTTCTCTGCCTACAACAACAACCAGAAGGACAAGGCTCTTGAAATCTCCAAGATTGGTGTCAACAAGTTCCCCAAGCGCCTCACCTACAAGCGTCTGGCCATGTGGAGTGCCGTTGAAGTCAAGAACTATGAGGAAGGCATAAAGTATGCCGAAGATGCCATCAAAAGTTCTACCGAGCACACTGCCCTTGATTACACCTTCTACGGACTTGCACTCAAAGGTGCCGAGCGCTACGACGAGGCCATCGAACAGTTTAAGAAAGCCAGTGATATCGACAAGAACGACGTCGCTTCGCTGCAATACATCTCCGAGACCTACACCGCTAAAGGCGATGAGGACAAGGCTATCGAATATGCCAAGCTCTACATGGACAAGAACACCAATGCCAGCCCCTCCGACTACAGCAAGCTGGCAAACATCTACATGCAGAAGGCAGAAAAGAATATCGACAAGGAAGCCAATTTTGCCAAAGGTGCTGAGATTTTCGAAAGCATGGCCGCCAAGTTCCCAACCATTGCCGCCTATCCTTATTTGCAAATCGGCAACTGGGCTCTCGTGCTCGACCTCAACGACAAGTGCGTACAGCCATTTGAAAAAGTTGTCTCAATGCTTACAGGCAAGACCACGCTCGACAGCGACGAGCAAGGCTATCTCAAAGAAGCCTACAGCCGTCTCGGCCTCTACTACTGGAGTGTGAAAGACGACCTTGAGTCGGCCAAGCCCTACTACCAGAAGGTCTATGAGCTCGATCCCAACGACGAGAATGCCAAGCGTGCTCTGGGCATCGACCAAGAAGCTCAGGAAGTCACAGAATAAAGAACAGAAATTCACACCCTGACGGGTGAAAACATACTGGGGCAAACAAATAGAAATATTTTGTTTGCCCCCAGTAATTATATCTTCATGCGAAGAACTGAATTAACGGGAAAGTTGCAAGTTGCCATTTTTTTCGAGCGACTAAATAAAACGCGAGCAGCAAAAAAAGTGAGCGGCAAACCAGATGGTTTGCCGCTCATCGCTTTTTCCTTTAAAAACTTACGGAAGGCTGATTGCCTCAGACGGACATACATCGGCACAAGTGCCACACTCCGTGCATGCGTCGGGATCAATTGAGTAGCGTTCGCCCTCAGAGATAGCGCCAACGGGGCATTCATCGATACATGTACCGCAAGCGATACAATCTTCACCAATTACATAAGCCATAATTTTTCCTTTCTTGTTTTATTTGTTATTAATAATGTTTCGTGCAATCAGGGAGATGTCCATCAGGAATACCCATTTTTGTACGATGCAAAGATACACTTTTTATTTTAATTACCTACATTTGGGTATCATTTTTTTAATTATTTATACACATTCTTGATAAGAAGATACAATAAGACGGGCGTTTTTGCGTTAATAAATATAGCATGAGAAAATTAATTGTCATCATATTAGCCTGTGTCTGCTACGTCAGTGCAACGGCACAGATGGACCGTAAAGTGCAGAACCGGCCCTATACCGACCTACGACCCTTCCATTTCGGCGTTGTCGTCGGCACCCATCTGCAAGACATCGAACTAGTTAACTCCGGTCCGCAGACCATCACCGCCGAAGACGGCACAACCTACGAGTCGCTCGTCACCTGCGACCAAGACCGTTGGGACCCAGGCTTCACGGTCGGCGTACTCGGCGAATTCAGATTAAGCCAGCATTTCCAGTTCCGAGTGGCACCGGCCATGTATTTCGGAACCCGTCACGTCACTTTCCACAATTTCAAATCGGTTGACCCTGAGGGCGTTGCCCGCGAACAGCACCAAGACATCAAGACGGCCTACATCTCGGCGGCCTGCGACCTCATCTTTGCAGCCCCGCGCTCCAACAACCACCGTCCCTACCTCATGGCTGGTCTCAACCCCATGATCAACCTCAGTGGCAAGGACGACGACTACATCAAACTGAAGCGCACCGACCTCTATGCTGAATTTGGCGTAGGATGCGACTTCTATCTGCCTTTCTTCAAGCTGCGTCCAGAACTGAAGTTCATGTACAGTCTGACGGGAGCCCTTGAAACCGGACGAGCCGGCAAGATTCGCGACAAGTCGATGTTGCCCTATCTGCAGTCGGTCAACGAAGGCCACACCAAGATTATCACCCTCTCCTTCCACTTCGAATAACAGCGCCTGCCCTTTGCAAACACTGTCGACAGCAGGACATCAAAACAAAATAGGGATGCTCAGTTTTTTGAGCATCCCTATAATAATAAGGTATGGTGGATAGCCTGATGTTATTCCGGATAACTACCTTCGATGTAAGCTTTGATGAGCGACGCATGCGAGAGGGGGCTCTTAGCATTGTAAACATCAGGATTCGTGTTGTAGTCGAGCAGAACCACTGGCTTATTCTTCGAGATGATACGGATGACTGTTACCAGCTTCTGCAGTTTGTTCTCCAACACCCACTTGTAGCAGGGCAGGTAGATCAGCTTGCGAGAGGTAAGATAGCCCAGCAACTCCTCGCCATGAACGCCCTTGCGATGTCCGAGGCAATGACCGAACTTACGCTTGGTTCGTTTCATGTCCTTCATGTCGCGCTTCGAAAAGAGAGAGGTGTTGATGTCGTATCCCTCGAAGACCTTCAGGCCCTGCCAGATGCCTTCTACTGACAAAGCCACCATGCCTTCAGTAAACGGAACAGGAATACCACCAATGGGATAGAAGGGACTGAACTTGACGAACTCATCCTGTGCCTTGCTCGTCACGTCGATGATCATCGC
>CACYRB010000026.1 GCA_902776685.1 uncultured Prevotellaceae bacterium | reverse complement strand
AACATTTATAGATACATTTGGAAAAGATACAAATATAAGGGGTAAAAGAGTTTTAGATGTTTTTGAAGATGAAGACTTAATTAGTAAGATTCAAAAAAATATCGAAGAAGTAAAAAATAATGATAAAACTGAAAACTTTGAAATGTACATAGCAAATATAAAAAAATATTTTAATATAGAAATAACATCCATAATAGTAAATAATGCATTTTTAGGAATACTGGTATTATTTAAAGATGTTACTCAACACATAAAAGATATGAAAAGTCTAGAAGATAACCAAGATTTGCTTGTAGAGCAAGAACGTTTAGCATCACTTGGGCAAATGATAGGTGGAATTGCACATAACCTAAAAACACCTATAATGTCAATTTCAGGTGCAGCAGAAGGGCTTTCAGATTTGATAAAAGAATATGACATATCAATTGATGATCCAGAGGTAAATTCAAATGATCATCATGAAATAGCAAAAGATATGTCAGAATGGGTTGAAAAAATAAAAACACATACAGAATATATGTCCGACATAATTTCAGCTGTAAAAGGTCAAGCTGTGGTACTTTCAAATGAAGAAAGAGTTTCATTTACAATACTTGAACTTGTAAAAAGAGTAGATATATTAATGAAACATGAATTAAAAAATGCTATTATTTATTTAAATATATCTATGAAGGCTGATGAAAACTTAGAAATAAAAGGAGATGTAAACAGCTTAGTTCAAATTATAAACAATATGATTTCAAATTCAATACAGGCATACAACGGAAAAACAGAACAACCGAAAATGCTGTTTTTCCGTTGTTTTTACATCCACGCCACCTTTTCTTCCGAAAATCGGGCAAAAATCGCACTTGTCACAACACGTTGATTTTCAGGCGCTTCTGATTATACGCCAAACAAAGTCAACCCGACTCTCTGCGAAACACATACCTTTCGGGTTGCAAAAGATAAGCTTTCGGGGTGCAAAAGACCGTCTTTTGGCATGCAAAACCTTGTCTTTTGCAACCCAAAACATATATGTTTCGCAAAATAAGAGATAATTTCCCGATTGTCGGAAATTTAATTTCTGCATAAAACAAGCATATCTATGCGTTTTCAACGCTTTTTCTCCGCTTTTCAAGCCTAAAACCGCTGTCCGTTTTCGGAACACTCTAAACGAGAAAAACAGGACAAAGGCTGTTTTACGTCGCTGTTCGCGGATAAGATTCCAACAAATATGGTTTTTGTTTTGATATTCACACATTTTTTTGTACTTTTGCCTGCGAATTTAAACCTAAGTCAAAAATATGAAACACTCAAGTTTAACGATCTGCGCCCTTTGCTGCATATTTGCTCTGACGGCGACGGCACAGAAATACGTCGGGGGCGACATCTCGCTGCTTCCCTCGTATGAACAAAACGGAGCGAAATACCTCGACCAGAACGGCACAAAGATTACCGACATGCTCACGTTCTTCAAGCAGAAGGGCTGGAACGCCATGCGCGTGCGCCTGTTCGTCGACCCGTCGAAGGCTTCGGCAACACACAAGGGCGAGGGCGTGCGCCAAGACCTGGCCTACGTCACCGCTCTGGGCAAGCGCATCAAGCAGGCAGGATTCAAGTTCATGCTCGACTTCCACTATAGCGACACATGGACCGACCCGGGCAAACACAGCACTCCCTCGCAGTGGAGCCAGGTCACCAACGTCGACGAGCTGGCCGACTCGCTGGCCGACTACACCATGTCGTGCCTCAACCAGCTGAAGGCAGCCGGAGCCGAGCCCGACTTCATTCAGACGGGCAACGAGATTACCTACGGCATGCTCTGGCCCACCGGACACTGCTATCCCGACGGCAGCAACTGGACCGACGGCAAAGGCACCTGGCCCAACTTCGCCAAATATCTGAAAGCAGCCGCTGAGGCTTGCCGCACAACATGCCCCAAGGCGAAAATCGTGTTGCAGACCGAGATGAGCCGAGCCACCAACGTGACCAACTTCTACAAGACGGCAAAGGCCTACAACATCGACTACGACATCATCGGCATCTCCTACTACCCCTACTATCACGGCGGCCTCAGCACCATGGAAGATGTCATCAACCAACTCGAGACGGCCTATCCCGACAAAAAGATTGAAATCGTGGAGACGGGCTACTACCACAAGTGGTATCCCGACGATGCTAAATACAGTGCCTACCAATTCAATGCTGCAGGATGGTCGGTCTATGACTCGTCGGCGAAGAAATACGACGTCAACGACGAGTGCCAGCGCAAGTTCACTGCCGACCTCGTCGAAATGCTCAACAAGCACGCGAGCGTCGACGGACTCTATTGGTGGTGGCCCGAGGCCAACGAATGTGGTCTGGACTGGAGCACCAAGCGCGTCACCGATGGCTGGTACAACGCCTCGTTGTGGGACAACCAGACCGGCCGCGCCCTGCCCGCCATCGACGAGCTCAAAGCCTTCGCACCTGAAGACACCGGCATCAATACAGTGCATAATGCTCCCTCATCCCTCAACGCTCATCCCTCATCTGTCTACGACCTGCAAGGGAGGAGAGTTGAACCAACGGTCGGTGTTGCGAAGCGGGGACAGCAAATGTTGAACAACGAAACAGGACAAAATCGTTCAACCGTTCAACCTTTCAACCTTTCAACCTTAAAACCCGGCATCTACATCATCAACGGTAAAAAGTTCGTGGTTAAATAAAAAAAACACCCCTCCTCAAAAAAGGAGGGGTGTTTTATTTCCTACGTTATAAATATAGGATAATGATATAGCAGTTGGAACTAAGAAAAGTCCCAAAGGGACGGCAGAATACAGGCAGGGGTGTAGCGCAGCGGAACCCCTGCAAATTGTGATGCGACATAAAAACCCCGAAGGGGTGACAGAATAAAAACACGTGTTCTGTCGCCCCTTCTTGATAGGTCCACTTCTAAACTTTAGGTTAAGCGTGGGCTTCAATCAGCACCGTGGCATAGGCCGAGATTCCCTCTTCACGACCGGTGAAGCCGAGGCGCTCGGTGGTGGTGGCCTTGATGGAAACGTTGTCGGGGTCTATGCCCATCACCTCAGCCATACAGGCCTGCATGGCGGGAATGTGGGGATTCAGCTTCGGACGCTCGGCGCAGACGGTACAATCGATGTTCCCCACCCGATAGCCCTTCGTGGCAATCAGGTCGATGGTCTTGCGAAGCAGAATCTTACTGTCGATGCCGTCGGTCTCGGCTGCCGTGTCGGGAAAGTGGTAGCCAATGTCACGCATGTTGGCTGCACCGAGCAGCGCGTCGCACACGGCATGGATGAGCACGTCGGCATCGCTGTGACCAAGCAAGCCTTTTGCATAATCTATCTTGATACCGCCAAGCCAAAGGTCGCGCCCCTCCACCAACCGGTGGACGTCGAAGCCGAAGCCTACGCGAAATTTACAATCCATAGTTCATATAGTTTATAGTCCATAGTTCATAGTCCATAGTTCATAGTTGTTTCCGATGCGCAACCTATAATGCATTACGAACTATGAACTATGGACTATGAACTATGAACTGTTGTTTATTATCTGCGACGGAAAAGGTCCTTGATGCCGTCCATGTCGAACGAGAGAGAGAACCGGAGGGTCTGGTCGAGCGGGTTGCTCTTGGCCGTGGCGATGACGTAGCCGGCATCGAGCGAGAAGACACTCATCTTGAAACCGGCACCCACGGTGAAGTATTTACGGTTACCCTTGTTCTCGGCCTCGTGGTGGTAACCGGCACGGACAGAGAACTGGTCGTGGTACACATATTCGGCACCGACGCTCCACTGAATCTCTTCCAACTCTTCCTTCATGCCGTTGGGCGCATCGTTGAAGCTCTTGAAGATACCGCTGATGGAAGACACGTCGTAGTAGTCTTTCTGCACGCGGTCCTGATAAGCCTGGTCGTCTTCGTCTTCCTCGCGCTTCGGATAGGTGGGCACGAGCAGCTTGTTGGCATCGGCGGCAATGGTGAAGCGGTTGTACTCGTCGACGGGAATCATGAGCGAGGCACCCAGACGCAGGTTGGTCGGGATGAACTCGGAGTTGTCGTCGCCGCCAAACGTAATCTTCGAACCGATGTTCGAGATGTTCAGACCCAGACCGAGCTGACACTCGCGCTGGCCGATGTTGATGTAGTTCTGATAGTAGCACGCGATGTCGGCTGCGAAGGCCGAGCCGGGCGAATTGTCTTCATCGAACTTATAGGTCAGGTCGGAGTAAATCCATCGCACGGCAGCACCGAGAGAGAACTTCTCGCTCAGCATCAGCGAGTAGGCTGCGTCGATCGACATCTCGTAGGGGTTGATGGTCTGGGCATTATCGAAGTCCATATTGTCGACACCGGTTCCCATCATCACTTCACCGAGCGAGAAATAGCGCAGCGAAGCCGACACGGCCGAATAGTCGCCGATGCGATAGTAACCTGCGAGATAGGCCAGGTCAATATCGTTGACCAGCTGGCGCAACCACGGCGTATAGTTCAGTGCCACACCGGCACGCGAGATGGTGAACGGATACTTGGCGGGGTTCCAATACTGCGACACCACATCGGGGTCGGTAGCCACACCCACGTCACCCATACCTGCCGAACGGGCATCGGGCGCAATCATCTGCGAGGTAACAGAGTGATGTACGGGGTTGAACATGTCGCGCTTGTCCTGTGCAGAGACCGTCAACGTTACAACTGCCAGCAACAGCGTTGCTGCTATTCTCATCATCTTGTTCATATTCTCTTTTTTCATTTTTGTTACTCAATATTAACGCAAAACACAATTATTTATTGCCTATGACTACTAATTTCTTCGCTTTGAAGGCTCGCGCGCTGCCGTCGGTCGACAAACCTACCCGATAGATGTAGACGCCAGTCTGCAGGCGGTTGCCGCTGTCGACCGTCAGGTCCCAATCCACGGTATAGGCTCCGTCGGCGCTCACACCGCTCTCCTCATGTCGCCACAGTTGTCGGCCGCTGGTGTCGAAGAGGCTGATCTCCACATCCATCGTACTGCCGATGCGGTCGTGATTGACGATGAAGGTGGTGTTGGTCGTAGCAGGGTTGTTGGTTGTGCCGATGCTGAAGATGTTGGGCTCCAAGCCTTTCACAACGTTGAACGTGAGCTCGGCCGTCGACGAGTTGTTCAGAATGTCCCAGGCACGGAACTGCAGCTTGTGCTCGCCCTCTTCCAGTTCAGGAATAGCAAAGCCCACCTGTCCACTCATGTAGGTTCCGAAGTCGAACGTGAAATAGTCGTTCAAGTTGTAGGTTCGAGCCATCTGACCGTCGATAATCAGCTGCAAGTCGTGGCCCACGCCGTTTCCGGTTGCATTGATTCCGTTTTCGTCTTTCACCTGTGCCACGAAGTAGGGCGTGCAGTTCACCTTTCCGCCGTTGGTGAACGACGGAGAGTTGAGATAGCAGAAGATAGACGGGCCGATGTTGTCGTTGTCGATGTCGTCGCCGCCACCGATAGTAAACTGTTCGCAGGCACCATGGGCAATGCTTTTGCGGTCGTTGCTCACGGCGTGCAGGTTGAGCAGGCCTGCCTCTCCGGTGTAGTTGATGTCCATCGGAACGGCAAAGGCAATCTCGAACTGGCCGTTGCGAATGCTATCGTTACCATTGAAGAGCACCTTCGTGCGGTCGTAGTAGGTAAAGGGCGTATCGGCACCATCCTTGCTGGTGTCGTTCAGTCGGCAGGTAATCAGTTCGCGACTGTCGCGCACCATGGCAGAGAGCAGACCATTGAAATCGGCTGCGTCTTTGACGTGACCTTTAATCTTTGCCACCGTACCAGCAGACAACGGGATGAGCGTACCCGAGCTGGTCGGGGTGCCGTTGATTTCGTCGACCACGATGTCGAGTGTCGGCTGGTTGAGGGCAATCGCAGGGTCGCCCAGCAACTGGTATTGCAGTTTGTTTTCCTGCAAGTCGCGGCCGCGGGTGATGAGTTCTATCTTTGCCAGACGCTGTGCCTCGCCGATGGTCGTCGGTTTCCCGTTGGCATCCTGACTGAGCACATGCTGCATGAAGGCACGGTTAATCTGGTAGTTAGCCGACTGGAATACGGTGCGGCAGGTACCGAAGAAGGCCACCGCACCGCCATGAGGACTGAGCACGGACGTTTCGCCGATGGTCTCGTGGGTGCCGTCGAACGGCATGATGTCGCACGATGCGGTAATCCAGAGCGGCATATTCACGTTCTTGAACTGTTCAAAATCGTTCAGCAACAACACCTTCTCGTGCGAGATCTGGTCGGGACGACCGTGACCGGAGTAGTTCATGATGAGTGCACCGTTGGCTTGTTGCTGCTTGATGATGCGCGTCACGTCAGGATAGGTGTTGCCGGCCGACGTCGATACCAATGGATAGGCATCCCACATGACCTTCCTCACGTAGTAGCCGGGGTAGTTCTGCAACACCTCTTCGGCGATGCGGTTGGCATCGTTCATGTGGTCGTTGTTGTTTCCGTCGTCGCCCATCACCATGATGGTGTTCTGCCATCCGCCTGCATTCTTGTTCTGCACATAGGCGATGGTCTTGTCGACGATAACCTTTGCATCCGACTCCTCGGTGACGGGGAACCGACCGACAGCCATGTCGGGCATGTCGCGAGCCGTCAGGTTGCCGCCCTCGCCGTCGTCGAGCAGGCAATAGAAGTTGTCGTCGACGTAGCACTCGGTATCGCTGAACGAGTTTTCACTTTCGTAGCAGAGCAGGAAATCGTCGGGGTTCAGTCCTTTGGCACCACTGGTCAGCATGCGGTTGTCCCATAGTCCGTCGCCGAAGAGCAACAAGTATTTCGGCATGTCGGCCTCGGTCTCGGCACGGTCGTAGAGCATCTTCAGGTAGCGACGATAGGCATTGGCGTCGGGCGTACCGCTGGCAAACTCGTTGTAGAGCTCATCAGCAGGAACAATCTTTACGCGCAGTCCGTCGCGCTGCTCGTGGAAAGTCTTGATGCGCTCGGCCTGCTTCAGCAGCTTCTGCGTCGTGGGAATGATGATGACCATGTCGTAGAAACCGTCGGCATGATGGTTCTGGTTGGTGATGTTATAGACATATTCAGCCGAGGGCAACGAAGCCGAGTGCAGGTCGGGAGCAGGCATAGGCTCGTCCCAGGCCACGGAGATATAGTCGAGTCGGCAACCCTGCTGGCTTTTCACCGAAACGGTGTTGGTCTCCTTAAAGTTGTCGAAATGCTTTGTCAAGGATCTCTCGCCCGAATCGGCATAGCTGCCCGACGGCAGCGTGACCGTGCCGAGCGATTCGCCGTTGAGCAGGACCTCCACCTTGTTGCCACCTTTTCCGGCTACGTTCACCGTCAGCGTGCCGCTGGTGGTAGTCGGATGACCGCTGATGGTATACTCCTCGGCTTCCTCGCCATAGATGAATTTGTCGCCATAGAGGTTTCTTCCACCCTGCATAAACGCTACCTTGTCCACCTCATAGAGCGTGTGATAGTCGTCGTTGGCGGGATAGTATGCCGCGACGAACTCTTCCTCGCTGAGCGTTGCGGGGGTGGCATCGGTCTGGGTGATGAAGTAGTAGCCGTAGTCGGAATAGGGATTGCGCGTACGGCGGCTGACGGTCGGCGATGTCCACGAGACGGGACCTTTGGCATAGAACAGCTTGCGACCGTCGACCGTACACGTGGGAACTTTCTTCAGGTCGTCGAAGGCGATGAGGTCGGCCTCGGTGAGCACCTCGCGTTGCAGGTTTCCGCCATAGCCGTAGATTTTCACTTTGCTCAGATCGGTGAATCCTGCCTTTTGTATCACGCTGCTCGGCAACTGATAGACGCCCGACGCAGGCACGCGAATCTTTGCCCACTTGCCCGTGGCGAGTACCGACTGCGTGGCATATCGTCCGGCAGTCTCGCCTGCACGGGTCTGCGCCCTCTTGGGATGTGGGATGAGGGATGAGGGATGAGAGGAGGTGCGGGGGCGCGACTCAAACTTCAGCATGAAGCTGACCAGAATCTGATAGCGACCGTCGCGATACACGAGCGGACAGAAATCGACATAGTAGAAGCCGCGCTTGCGGTTTACGCCGATGCCCTGCGACACCTCGGGCAATGCCGGCAACGGCTTGCCCGAAACCTGCTCGTACATTTTGACGTCGGTGGGCGACATGTCGATGAACTCGGGATAGACGATGCTCACCGTGTAGATGCTGTCGCGATAGTTCTCGCCCAACGCATAGGAATAACCGAAGTGGGGCAGCACGGTATCTACCTTCACCTCATCGGCCGTCAGGTTGAAGAACCGGCTCCTCTCCGTAGGCAAGGGCCGCCGGTCCTGAGCGCTCAGGGCAAGGCTCACGAAGAGCGCCACGAGCAGCAAGACTCTCTTTCTCATTATGTTATCTATCTTCATTGCTATATACTGAAATGTTGAAATGTTAAAGCCCCCGGCCTCCCCAAGCCTGCACCCTGCCCTCACAGGGAGGAGAGAAGCGAATGGAAAACTCGATTGGTTACCTCTCCTTTTGGAGGGGTTGGGGGAGGCTCTTATTTGCACCTGAGGTCGAGCACACGCCGATCCTCAAGATAACCTTCCAGATGGTCGCCGATGCTCACCGGCCCGATGCCCGCAGGCGTGCCGGTAAAGAGCAGGTCGCCCGTCTTCAGTGTGAAGAAGCGGCTGATGTAGGCGATGAGTTCGTCGACGCGGAAAAGCATATCGCTCGTGCAGCCTTCCTGAACGGTCTGCCCGTTGCGGTCGAGCCGGAAACGAACAGCCTGCACATCGCGCACCTTGTCGATATCAACCCACTCGCCTATGGCAGCCGACCCGTCGAATCCCTTGCAGAGTTCCCAGGGGTGACCGGCCTTGCGCAGCCGGTGCTGCAAGTCGCGCGCGGTGAAGTCGATGCCCACCGTCAGCGCGTCGTAGTAGCGACGGGCAAACCGCTCGGCAATGTTCTTGCCAAGACGATTGATGCGCACCACGATTTCAGCCTCGTAGTCGATGCGGCCGAGGTGGTCGGGCACGAAGAACGGCTTGCCGTTTTTCAGCAAAGCCGAGTCGGCCTTCGTGAAAACCACGGGGGCTTCTGGTTTATATAACGTATTTTCGAGCTCTTTATTGTGCTCGATATAATTCATTCCGATAGCAAAAATCTTCATCGTTACACCTTATTATATAATTGCAGGTGCAAAAATAGCAAAAAGAATTCAGAAACTCAATTTTCAATTCTCAATTTTCAATTCTCAATAAAAAAAAGCACCTCCACTCTCAACGAGCGACGGTGCTAAAAACTATGTTTAACTAAAAATCCTTTTTTCTGGCAAATGGATACCTCACGGTGTCCAGTGTCATCCTGTTAAACAATCTGTCAAGTTACCTTAAACCAAATAACTAAAAACCTAAATCTATTACTACTAACCTAAACAATCTATTAACCTTTTGACGATGCAAAGGTACGACGGAATTTCCGTGTGCGCAAACATTTTTACGATTTTATCGCCAAAAAACGCCCATTCTTGACCTAAATCAAAACAATTGGTATATACAAAGCAACGATAAGAACAATACCATATAAGCTATGACCGTTGGTTCAACCTTTCAACCTTTCCCCCGTCCTCCCTATGGAAAACTCCAGTCCTCCCTATGGAAAACTCCAGTCCTCCCTATGGAGTACTGAGGCAAAAGATATAGTTCTGCATCTCAAGCGGTTACAAACAGGCAGCAATTTGCATAGGAATGTCCAGAACCAGCTGCGTATCTAAAAGAAAAAGACCTTGTTCCGTTAAAATTGATTTAATTTACTCCGGATTTGTTCAATTATATAAATATTTTCGTAACTTTGTAGAAAGCATGAGTTAACCGTCACTGCCGATTTGCATAATCGGCAAATACACTTGTAACAATTATATACATTAAACTCAATAGAATATGGCATTTAACTACAGACGCATCAACTATGAAGTAATGGCCGACACCAAGCGATGCTACGAGTCGATTCCGGAGCTCATCGACGCAGTGAGGCTCTCCCGTGAAAAGCAATATATGGTGTCGCAAGAGGACCATATAGATATTCCGGTCTGCGAAAACGTTACAACCCAATACATAGTATCGGGAAAGCGAAGTTTCGAGGCGGCAAAAGGCTATGCCGGAAAGAAAGTCGCCGTACTGAACTATGCAAACAACCACTCCATCGGAGGAGCGCCTTTTTCCGCAGGCGCCCAAGAAGAATCGCTATGCCGATGCTCTACACTGTTGCCCTGCCTGGAAGCTATGGCGGAACCTTTTTACATGAAACACCGCAGACAGTACAGCGCTCGTGAAATGGACTTCATGGGCAACGACGACCTTATCTACACGCCAGACGTTGTTGTGTTCAAGACCGACGAGCGCACCGACCCCGTCTATCCGAGAATGATGGAAAGAGAAGAATGGTATCGGGTCAACGTCATTACATGTGCTGCTCCCCAGTTGTTTGGCTCGGCAACACGCCCCGACAATTATGAGGAAATCATCCGTTCGCGCATTAAGAAGATTCTTGATGTTGCGGAAAAAGAAGGTAATGAAGCCATTATCCTGGGCGCATGGGGGTGTGGAGCCTTCAAGAATCCCATTGAGATAGTGGCCAAGACCTTTGTCGAACTGCTGAAAGGCTACCATTTCAAGACCGTCGAATTCGCATTGGCCACAAAGAATGATGTGCATAATTCGGCTTTCGCCCGCGCCCTGCAATAAGAAACAAACCGTTGATAACATATTGGTCGAGTCACTGAACCTAACATGGGGCACCTCCGACCGGAAACAGAAACCAGAGAATAAGAAAACATAAAACGCCGCAATTCTTAACGAACTGCGGCGCTCTATTTCATTCCACTGAATTTTCGAAAACAAATGGGTGCCTCGCGGCGGCCATTGTCAGTTTGTAAAACAATCTTTTACAATTAACCTAAGAATTAACTAAAAACCTAAATCTATTACTACTAACCTAAACAATCTATTAACTTTAACGAGTGCAAAGGTAATAGTTTTTCACTGTGTGCGCAAACAATTTTACAATTTATGCATAAAAATGCGCTCATTCTTGATATAAATCAATTTCATGTATTAGTTTTTTGATGCTAGTTTTTGTTTTGTAGGGTCGGGGCGGGCGGCAACACACAAACGGAATTATTCCGTTTCCCCCAGTGTTCATCCGCTGCAAACTATTCAGTTTTTCAACTTTTCAACCTTTCAACCTTTCAACTTTTATTTTTTTTTGTAACTTTGCAGGGCAATGCGAATACTTATAGTCAACACAAGCGAGCAAACCGGTGGAGCGGCTGTAGCCGCAGGCCGTCTGCGCGATGCACTGAACAACAACGGTGTGAAGGCAAAGATGCTGGTGCGCGATAAAGAAACCGACAATCTCTCGGTTGTCGGTCTTCGTCACAAGTGGCTAACAAGGTGGAAGTTCCTATGGGAGCGTTGGTGCGTCTTCCTGCATCTGCACCTCTGCCGACGCCACCTCTTCGACATCGACATCGCCAACACAGGCACCGACATCACCCGACTGCCCGAGTTCCGCGAGGCCGACGTGATACACCTGCACTGGGTCAACCAAGGAATGCTCTCGCTCAACGACATCGCCAAGATTCTCGACTCGGGCAAGCCGGTCGTCTGGACCATGCACGACATCTGGCCCGCCACGGCCATCTGCCATTATGCCCGAGGTTGCGATAAATTTTCCCATGAGTGTGGTGCCTGTCCGCTGTTACCAGGTCAGTGTCAGCACGACTTGGCCAATAAGGTCTGGAAGCAGAAGCAACAGCTGCTGAACGGACAGCGTATCACCTATGTGGCTTGCAGTCAGTGGTTAGCTGGTGAAGCCCAGAAGAGTGCATTGCTGAAAGGACAGACTGTCACCAGTATTCCCAACGCCATTGACACGCATCTGTTCCGTCCACAGGACAAACTGGCAGCCAAGACGGCATTGTCACTGCCCGCCGACAAGCAGATCGTCCTTTTCGTATCCCAACGTGTCACCGACCCGCGTAAAGGTATTAGCTATCTTGTGGATGCCGTCCGTCGGTTAACAGAACAGCATCCGGAAATGAAGAAACATACAGCCATCGCCATCCTTGGCGGTCACGCCGAAGAGGTGGCTTCGCAACTGGCCTTGCCCGTCTATCCCTTGGGCTATGTCAGCAATCCTAAGCGCATCGTGCAGGTGTATAATGCGACCGATGTTTTTATATTACCTTCATTGGAAGACAATTTGCCGAATACGCTGATGGAGGCCATGGCCTGCGGCGTGCCCTGCGTGGGATTCAACGTGGGCGGCATACCCGAGGAAATCGACCACCTCAAAAACGGCTATGTGGCCCGTTACCGCGATGCCGACGACCTGGCACAAGGCATCGGCCATGTGCTCTACGGTGCCGACTACGACGCACTGAGCCAACAAGCCCTGGCAAAAGTGCATGCAGCCTACTCGCAACAGAGTGTTGCCCTGCGCTATATCGACATCTACACCGAGGCTCTGGCCCGCCAAAACTATAACCTATGATAAAATTCAGCATCATCACCTGTACCTACAACGCTGCCGACACCCTACAACGCACACTCGACAGCGTGCGCCAACAATCGTATGCCTACGTGGAGCATATCATACAGGACGGATGCTCAACCGACGACACGCTGCAACTGGCCAAAGCCTACCAGCAGCAATGCCTCGACACTGACGATGCCCCCGACGTGGGCATTGCCTCGGAGCCTGACAAAGGACTCTACGATGCCATGAACCGCGCCATGACGCAGGCCACCGGCGACTACGTGCTCTTTCTCAATGCCGGCGACACGTTTCCCTCGGCCGACACACTCGAGACCGTAGCTGCATCGGTAGGCGAAGACGAGACGCTGCCCGCCGTACTCTACGGCGACACCGACATCGTAGATGCCGACGGACACTTCGTGCGCCATCGCCGGCTTTCACCACCCGATAAGCTTTCGTGGAAATCGTTTAAGAAAGGTATGTTGGTCTGCCATCAGGCATTCTATGCCCGTGCCGACCTGGCCAAAGCCACACCCTACGACAATGCGCACTATCGTTTCTCGGCCGATGTCGACTGGTGCATACGCATCATGCGCCGCGCCGAAAACGAGAAGCTGTCGTTGCGACGTGTGCAGGCGGTTGTTGCCAACTACCTCGACGGCGGCATGACCAACCAGAACCATCGCGCATCGCTCATCGAGCGCTTCCGTGTCATGCGCCACCACTACGGTCTCTTCCCCACCCTGGCCTGGCACGTATGGTTCATTCTGCGACAAATGGTTCTTTAGTTTTTAGTTTTCAGTTTTTAGTTTTCAGTTTTTAGTTTTTAGTTTTTAGTTTTTAGTTTTTCAACCTTTCGACTTTCAACCTTCCTCGGAGATATCTTTTTGCGAGATAGGATAAAAGCACCATGATCACTGTCATCGCTGCACCAATCAGCACAGGATTGGTGATGCCTAAGCTGGCAGAAAGACTGTTGACAACACGAATGACGGGCATGTGTAAAAGAAATATCTCAAAGCTTACACCGCCCAGCCACAACAAGACAGGATGATGAAGCTGGCGCGAAATGATTCCGTTCAGCGTATCGGTCTTTGCAAATACCAGAATAAACACAGGCATTACAAACCAGTACATGGACGTGCAACTCAACCGTATCGTCAGCGCCTGGCCTACGAAGAACAATGCACCCACCAACAGTATCAAGGTCGCCTCTATTGCCGTCAGCGTAACGGTCTGCTGCCTTTCCAGCCAACGTCCCAATGCTGTCCCCCACGACGAGGCATACACCCTATATAACAATATGCCTATCACGAAATCAATCAATCGGGTGAGCGGCGAGGCGTAAAGAATGCTGTTGACGCTTGAAAGGGGTATGCTGAAGGCTAACACCAGATAACCTAACGCGAGCACGGCGCCCATCAGCAACAGCCGACGGCACGACTGTCTATTCAGAAACAAGTACAGCGGTTTGAAAACGACATAGAAGAATATTACATCGCAGAGAAACCACGATGACCCGTTGGCCACGAAGTAGAATGAGTCATCAGGTATCCAACTCTGCAACAGCAGGACATTAGGCAACAGCCGATACCATTCATAATAGACACCCAACCGCGCGTCGAGCACCACCATGACGAGGAATGTCAACAGATGGAGCGGGTAGAATTTCATGACTTGCCGAATCAGAAACTGCCGCGTATTGAATTGGTCCTGGCTTATTTTCCTGCCATAGGCCAAGGACAACACAAAGCCACTCAAGATAAAGAAAAACGAAACAGCACATTCGCCCCCATAGTCGAACGTTTTCCCGATGATGTGGGAAAGCACCATGAGCATTACAAATACAAAGCGAAACGATTGCAGCGTTTTTATCATATCGTCAAAATTAGTTTTCAGTTTTTCAACTTTTCACTTTTTCACTTCTTCAGCCGTTCAAAGAATTCAAGAATGTGTTCCCAGGACTTCATCTCGTCAGAGCCAAACTCGAGAAGAGTGCCCGTGAAATTGTCGTCATGGGGTGAGCCGACTAGGAAATCGCCATAGAGCAGGTCGCGACGGTTGGTGAAGATGATGTGGTCGTGAGCCGGTGCGTCGAGCTGATCGGCAATCCACGCCTGCATCTCGGTCATCTGTGCGGGGTTAGTGGTCGATGCCGGACAAACCAGATAGACCTGATACGTCTCTATGAGCCGGCAGAATGCCTTACGCAGACAGGACACAGCCTTACCGTAGTCGTCGTGCATGGTTTCCCAACCGATATAGACAATCTCGCGCTCACGATGTTGCTGCCGGTCGTCAATCCATCGCACCACCGGCACGATGGCATGATAGAAGGCATGGTCGTCAATGCGGTGCTCGCCATGAAAGCGCACGGCCTGCGGATAGTGCTCAAGAAACAGGTCGTAGGTATGAACAAGGTCGTCGCGGTCGCCGAAGAGTCCCCACACGTGCTGCCGTTCTTGCTCGTCGATGCCGTTGAACCGTTGCTCGCTCACTTCGCGATAACGCTTTACGAGTGGCTTGTCCACATAAAACTCCTGCACACCGTCTTGTCGCGGGTTGAAAAACGTCTGCTTACCCGTCAGCCCATGTTCCTGCATGGTGTCGGCAATCTGCAGGGCAGGATTGACCAAGATGCGGTCGAAGCCATAGAGCTGCTCGGCATACATCCCGCCCATCGACGTGCCGATGATGAGGTCGGGCTGGTCGGCAGCACATTTCTCCTTCAGCAGGGCAATGGCCTCGTGCGGTTCGACAGGCATGTCGTAGGCCACAACCTCAGCCGAGGGGAAGGTCTGCCGCAGTCGGCCGACCGTTGCGGTCTGTGCCGACGATCCGAAACCGTGAACATACATGATTTTCTTTCCCGCCATCAGGTCGGGAAACTGAATAATATAAGGATTCTCCGCCATAATTCAAATTATTTTGATGCAAAATTAACAAAAAAAGCCGAAAGTCGGAATTTATTACGGAGAAATCATTGCTTTTAGGTATTGCACGAATAGTTTCGCCGTCGTATCTTTGCACCCGACTCTTATACAGTATATAAAAAGAATATGGCAAAATTTGGAATTTTCTATGGCTCGTCAACAGGCATGTGCGAAGACGTAGCCAACCGCATCGCCCAGAAACTGGATGATGCCGAAGTGATTAACGCAGCCGACCTGTCGGCCGACAAGGTTGCCGAGTTCGAGGTGTTGCTGCTGGGCTCTTCCACATGGGGAGCAGGCGAGTTGCAAGACGACTGGTACGATGCTTGCAACACGCTGAAAGGCATGGACCTCAGCGACAAGACCGTAGCCCTGTTCAGCGTAGGCGACTGCGAAAGCTACAGCGACACGTTCTGCGGCGCTCTGGCTCCGCTTTACGAGGCAGTGAAAGACACCGGCGCAAAGCTTGTCGGACAAGTATCGACCGACGGCTACACCTTCGACGACAGCGAGGGTGTCATCGACGGGAAGTTCGTAGGGCTCGCTCTCGACGAGACCAACGAACCCGAAAAGACCGACGACCGCATCGACGCCTGGCTGAAGTCGTTTTAATCATCACAACCTTGTTGGATACACAACAAGGCATTAAGACTATATTTTGAGATTACCGCAGATTTCCTACCCAATCTGCGGTTTTTTTGTTTCTTTTTTGTAATTTCGCGGCCGAATGGAAAAGAAGCAAGTTATAAGGTTTCTGAAAGACTGGACACTGCCTGTGGCAATGGTCACGGGCACGTTGGTGTATCTGCTTTTTGCCTATACGCCGGCGCTGAGCAGTGCTGCCGATTTTTTCGACCCTGTGATGGCCGCCATCTTTCCGGTGTTCATGTTCGGCATTTTGTTTGTCACGTTCTGCAAAGTCGACTTCCACAAGATGCGGCCGGTGGGCTGGCATCTGTGGGTGGGCGTGTTCCAGCTATTGTTTGTGGCGATTGCCGTAGGGCTGGTGCTGGGCTACGACATGCAGGGACGCAGCCTGGTGCTGATGGAGGCACTGCTGACCTGTATCATTGCCCCGTGTGCGGCAGCGGCGGCAGTGGTGACGACAAAGCTCGGCGGTTCGCTGGAAGAGATGACCACCTACACGTTCATGTCGAACATGCTGACGGCACTGCTCATCCCCGTTTGCTTTCCGATGATCGACAAGGCTGCCGACATCACGTTCATGGCGGCATTCATGAAGATACTACGCGAGGTCTGCATAGTGTTGCTTGTTCCACTGGCACTGGCCTATGTGGTGAAACATTTCATGAAGGGACTGCACCGGCGCATCGTGTCGGTGAAAGACTTGTCGTATTACCTTTGGGCGATATCGCTGATGATAGTCACGGGCACCACCGTGCGCAACATCTGCCACGCCCAGACCAGTGTGTGGTTTCTGCTGTCGATTGCCTTGCTGGGCATGATGGTGTGCATCATTCAGTTTGCCGTAGGCCGGTTCATCGGTCACTACTTCAACCGCACCGTCGAAGCCGGGCAGGCGCTCGGCCAGAAGAACACGGCTTTTGCCATCTGGATAGCCTACACCTACCTGAACCCGTTGTCGTCGGTAGGTCCCGGTTGCTACATCCTGTGGCAGAACATCATCAATTCGGTTGAGATTTGGATGGAGAGAAAAAAGGTTGAAAAGTTGAAAGGTTGAAAAGTTGAACAAACAAAAATCCATTCAACCTTTCAACCTTTCAACTTTTCACTGGTGTTTATGTGTGCCAGTCCATTTGGCAATGCGCTTGCGGATGGCCTTGGCGATGCTGCCGAAATTGCCGTGGCGCAGGTTGAGCCACAGTTCCTCAAGACTATATTGAATCTTTATCCAGGGGTGGTCCCAGGCGTTGCGCTTATAGACGCGCTCCTTGAATGCCGTGTTCTCGACCATCTCGGCAGGATGGCGCAGGGGAAAGTTGAGTTCGAAGCGTTGCATGGTGAACTGTCGGCGCAGGCGTCGGGGCGTGGTAGCCAGCGAGCCGCTGAAATGGGTGGAGTCGGCGGTAAGTCCGCGGTTGTTGATCTGGTTGCGGGTGGGCATGATGGCCATGCCGCCACTGATGAGCATGTGGCTCCAGAAGATGGTTTCGTAGTAGGCTTTGCCTGAGGCGCGGTGGTCGCGACACATCTGCAGAAAGTCGCTACGCAGCTTTCGCTCGTCGATGAGCTGTTGCATGCGCCCCACGACGTCGGGGTTGTCGAGCCAGGTGTAGTGTTCGTCCCACTGGTCGACGACGCGCCGCCACGATGCCCATCCCCAGATGCTGAACACGGTGGTGAAGAAATAGTCGGCTGCGACGTCGGGGGTCACCTCGTCGCTGTTGAATCCGGCAATCATGGTGACGCGCTCATCGTCGGCATAGCGCTCGAGCAGTTCTTCGCAGAAGAGGAAGAACGACTGCGACGGCACATCGTCGTCTTCGAGCACGATGCAACGGTCGACGAACGAGAAGGCCCACTTCTGGGCGATGAACTCGGAGGGGTCGCAGCCGTAGTTGCGTTCCTGATAGAGCCGTTCCACACGGCACGGCCAGTCGATGTTCTCGGCTATGCGTCGGCAGCCCTCAATGCCGGACAGGTCGCGTTCGTTGCGCGGACCGTCCTGATAGAGGAAGAGCCTTTCGGGGCGGGCTTTCCTGACTTCTTCAAACACCTCGCCGAAGCGGTCGGGACGATTGAAGAAGATGAGGAGTACGGATTCTATTTTCATTTTATCATTTTTCACTATTCACTTTTCATTAGCGAAGCGCATATAAAGATGGCATGAATCTTACGTTTGTCCTCGGGCGGTATCTCCATGTAGTTCTTATACAGGTCGGAGAGGTAGGCGTCGGGGTTGGCGGGTGCAGAGAACGGCTTGCCCTCAAACTCGATGGTGGAGAGCGGAAAGACGCTGTCTTGCCGGTGCACGATGCCGTAGCCGTTGTTGTTGAGAACGTTGGAGATGTAGGTGTTCTTCTTCCTCGCGGCGAAGGCGACGGCCCACACCATGCGGGCCACGAGATGTTTCGCGCCAAACCAGAAGAACTCGGCGAACGAGCGCAGCGAATAGCGGTGGGGCTTGTGCAGGATGGAATAGCTTTTCGAGTACATCAGTCCGAAGCGCCGTGCAAAGCTGCGCGAGACGTTGGGATAGGCGATGAAGGGAAAGATGTCGACAAACAGCCCTTTCTCGTAGTCGGCAGAGAAATCATCGCCAGGCTCGACGTAGAACGAGTTCCGGTCGCGCACCTTCGTGATGGGCTCCTTCATGGCACCGTCGCCGGGGCACTGCAACACGAGGTGGTCGGGCAGCTCGCCTCGGGCCACCTCCACAAACCGGCGATAGTCGGCAAGCGGCATGGCGATGTCGATGTCGTCGTCCCACGGAATGAAGCCCCCATGACGTACCGCCCCGAGCAGCGTGCCGCCGTCAAGCCAGTAGCCGATGTCGTGTTTGCGACAGATGCGGTCGATTTCCTCGAGTATGCCGAGCTGTTTCAGCTGACAGGCACGCAGCTGCCGCTGCTTGAATTGTTCGAGTTGCGGATTATTCAGCATTTCCATGTGGGTTTATCAGATTGGTTTCACCACCTCGACCCTCATGCCAAGGGCGGCAATGATGCGATAGAACACTCCCACGCTGGGGGTTATGACGCCGTTTTCTATTTTCGAGATATACGACTTTGTTGTCTGCGTGCGCTCGGCCAGTTCAGCTTGAGTAATCTTGGCCTCTTTACGGGCTTCCTGAAGAATCTGTCCGGAATAAAAAGAATAGGCAGCCTCCTCAGCGCGGGCACGCTCAGGAGTTCCTTCTTTGCCGAACTTTGCATCCAGTACAGCATCGTAGTCAACAATTTTGTGATTGTTTGTCTGCATAATATGCCTCCTTAATTTTTATTGCTTTTTCTATTTCTCCCTGTGGTGTTTTCTGGGTCTTTTTCTGAAAACCGTTAAACAACACTACAATATTTCCTTCATCGAAGATAAAGAACACACGATAGATGTTGCCGCCATACTCTGTGCGCAATTCATAAATGCCATCTCGCACCAGCTTCACGAATTTTTTGGGCAACCGCCCTTGGGTCTTCAAGAGCAGGAGTCCATATTGCACTTTTTCCTGTTCCTTCTCGCTTAGCTTCTGCATAAACGATTCGAAATAACCGCCGTAGGTTCTAATCTTTCGCATCACGGGGACAAAACTACAAAAAGTTGTTGAATCTTACAACTTTTTCACGGTTTTATTCATAAAATATTTTTCTCAGAGCATTTTTGGGACATACGAATGGACTGAACAATATTGTTTTCGATTCATGTGTCGTATTGCGACTGCCATTTTACATTTGTCAAGCAAAACGGCAAAAAAACTGACAAAGTGATTTTCGAAAGTGGCGCGAGAATCGAAAATTCTGAAAAAAAATTTTTCTCTCGCCAAATAACGCGAAAATGAGCGACTTTAGCTAATCCGTTGGTAGTTAGTGAGTTAAACTACTTTTCACTTATCACTCATCACTTTTCACTTCTGAAAAATATATGTTTCAGGGTGCAAAAGACCGTCTTTCGGGTTGCAAAAGACCGTCTTTTGGAGGGTAAAACCTTGTGTTTTGCGACCCGAAACATATATCTTTCGGGGAAGAGGGATGAGAGATGAAGGATGAAAGAGGAGTGAAGGGGAGAAAAATCGCCGATTTTTCGATTTTTTAGCTCAAAAATCCTGACAGAAATTCGACTGACACTTTTCTGTTAAAAGTGTTAAAAAACTGACATTTTGATTTTCCGTCGTCCGCGCCGTTCCAGTTCCGACGAGTCAGCTGTCGAGGTCGAAGGTGGTGTTGTGATAGGCGAAGATGAAAGGATAACAAAAGCTGCGGATGCGGCCACGCAAGCCCTGTGTCTTCGAGGGGTCGGGGTAGATGGTGTCGCGATGCAGCATACAGAGTCGGCACAGGCGCAGCAGGTCGGTCAGGCGGCGGCTGAGCATAAGGCGGCTCATGCGGTGGGCCAGCGGCTGACGACCGTCGGCGGTATGGTCGGCAACGTGGCGGTAGAACTGTTGCCACTGGGGTTTGCGTTGCAGCCGTCGATAGCTGCCGATGCCCAGCACATAGGGCTGCCACGTGGGACGCTCGTGAACCTTCGGGAAGAAACGGGCCTGCTGACTGCGGGCCGCCGACGCCTCGTGGCTGCGATGCCAGTTGAGCGGCTCGTCGAGACGCACGATGCCGTTGCGCAGCTGGGCGGCCACTGCAAGGCTCCAGTCGTAGTAGAATCGGGGCAGCCATGCGTCGGGTTGCTGCACAAGGTCGGTGCGAAGCAGCATGGTGTGGCCGGCAAACCCTTGGAAGAGCAGGGCCTCGAGCGAATATTGGGGACTGACGACATGGGTGTGCTGACGGTCGGCACCACGCAGGTGGGCAGAGAAACACAGGTCGTGCCTGCCGATGGCCTCAATCTGGCGGGCTATCTTCTCGGGCATCCATACATCGTCTTGGTCGGAGATGGCTACAAACTGCCCTGTGGCACGCTGGCAGGCCGACTGGAAATTACGGTTGAAGCCCAGCCGCTCGGCATTGCGGAAAAAGTGGATGCGCGGGTCGCGGGCGGCATAGGATGATATAATGTCGGGGGTGGTGTCGGTAGAGCAGTCGTCTTGCACGATGACCTCGTGCAGCGGCCACGTCTGCGAGAGGATGGAGTCGAGCTGTTCGCGCACATAGCGCTCGCCGTTGCAGGTGCACATCACCACCGATACCGTTGCCTTCATCTATGCGTTCCTCCCCAGTTTTGTGCGGATGAAGGCCATGCTCTCTTCGAGAATCTTCGCACCGGCCACACGCATCACCGCATAGTAGAGCACGGCGGCCAGCACGATGCGCACCAGCAGCAACAGCCACAGCTCGGCGATGGCCTGCGTAGCGAAGTGCACGGCGGTCATCACCGCCAGGGCGGCCAGCGCGAAGGGCAGCACGTCGAGCAGGAACAGCCGCAGCCGGTAGCCGATGAGCCGGCGCACGAAGAAATGCCACACGAACAACCACATTATATTAATAAAGGTATAGACGGCCACCATCACGCGTATACCCAACGGCCAGATGGTCACCATCGTCAGTATCTGCAACAGGCTCAGACCCAGCGTGCAGCGCAGGTAAAGACCCGAGAGGCCCTTGCTCACGATGAGGCTCGACAGCAGCGAGCACAGGGGCGTCACGGCGCCGGCCAGACAGAGTATCTGGATGAGCTCGGCCGAGGCCAGCCACTTCTCGGTGATGGCCAGCACGATGAACTCGCGGGCCACCAGACCGAACCCCAGCAACAACGGGAACGACAGGAACGACGTGAACCGCACCAGCTTGCGCAACGCCTCGAGTTGGCGCACCGGCTGGTCGCGCAGGTCGACCATGACGGGCTGAGCCACCGAGTCGACCATGCCCTGCACCACCGACAGGCACTTCGTGTCCCACTGGTAGGCCTGATTGTAGTTGCCCGTATCGTGAGCTGTATAGTAACGACCGAGCAATATGTTGAGCACATTGTTGTTCACATGGGTGAGCAGTGTCGTGGCAAGCAGCTTACAACTGAACCGGAACATGCTGCGCACCGGACCGAAGTCGATGTGCAGCGTAGGCCGCCACGGCGAGTAATGCCAGAACAACGTGGCATTGACCATGTTGAACACGATGGGCTGCGTGGCAATCGACCAGTAGGCCATGCCGCGCCACGCCATCACCGCCCCCACCACATTCGACACGATGACGGCCACGAAGCCCGACTTGGCTCGCTGCTTCACCATCAGATTCTTGAACAGATAGGCCGACTGCGCCGTGCTCAGACTGGCAAACAAGATGCTCAGGAAGGCATAGCGGCTCAGCGACGTCAGCTCGGGTTTGTGATAGTATCGGGCAATGAGCGGAGCCGATAAGAACAACACCACATAGAGCGCTCCGCCCACGATGATGTTGAACCAGAACACGGAATTGTAGTCGCGCGACGTTGGCGACTTCAGATTGGCAATGGCCGTGATGAAGCCGCTGTTCTGCAACGCCGTCGCCACCAGCGTGAAGATGGTAATCATGGCCACCAGACCGAAATCGTCGGGCGACAACAGACGACCAAGCAGAATGCCGAACAACAAACCGACAAACTGCATCGCCAAAGTGTTCATGCCACCCCAGAACAACCCTTTGGCCGTCTTATCTTTCAACGAATCCATTTTCTTACTTTCCGATTCTGATAAAGCCCTGCAAAAATACGGCTTCTTTCGAAGAAAACAAAACAATTCACGAATTTTAATGCAAAAACCTTGCAAAAACGTAAAACATTTCGTAACTTTGCGAACATTAAATTATAAAACAACCTTTAAGTCGTGCATATCGCAATAGCAGGAAACATGGGAAGCGGAAAAACCACCTTGACCAACATGTTGGCCAAGCACTACGGGTGGACACCACGCTTCGAGGCCGTAGACTTCAACCCCTATCTTGAAGACTACTACAAGGACATCAAGCGATGGACTTTCAACCTCGAAGTCTACTTCCTCAAACAACGATTCAAAGACCTACTCGACATCGCCAAGTCGGAAGAGACCATCATACAAGACCGCACCATCTACGAAGGCGTCTACGTCTTCACAGCCAACAACAAGGCCATGGGACACCTCTCCGACCGCGACTTCGACACCTACATGGAACTCTTCGAGCAGATGACCGAAATCGTAAAGACCCCCGACCTCATGATCTACCTGCGCGCAAGCGTGCCACACCTCGTGGCAAACATCCAGAAACGAGGCCGCGCCTACGAGCAGAGCATACCCCTCGAATACCTCACCAATCTCAACCAACGATACGAAGACTTCATCTTCAACAAATACCCGGGACGACTGCTCGTCGTCGACGTCGACCAACTCGACTTCCAGCACAACCCGAAAGACTTTGCCGGAATCATCGACCGCATCGACGCCGAGCTCTTCGGACTCTTCCCAACCGTCCCCGGAGAAACCTAGAGAAACCTAGAAAATCCTAGAGAAACCTAGAAATCCCTAGAGAAACCTAGAGAATCCTAGAAACCCCTAGAGAATCCTAGAGAATCCTAGAAAATCCTAGAAAAATAATAATAATAAAAAGAATAAAAAAACCATGCACATCGCAATCGCCGGAAACATCGGAAGCGGAAAAACAACGCTTACCAAAATGCTCGCCAAACGATATGGCTGGACACCACGTTTCGAACCCGTCGACAACAACCCCTATCTCTCCGACTTCTATGCCGACATGAAGCGCTGGTCGTTCAACCTGCAAATCTATTTCCTCAACAAACGATTCAAAGAGGTAGTCGAAATCTCAAAGAGCAACGAGACCATCATACAAGACCGCACCATCTTCGAAGACGCACGCATCTTCGCGCCCAACCTGCACGGACAAGGCATGATGAGCGACCGCGACTTCGACAACTACAGCGACCTCTTCGACCTCATGATGTCGCTCGTCAAACTGCCCGAACTCATGATCTACATCCGGTCAACCATCCCAAACCTCATCGCACAAATCTCCAAACGCGGACGCGACTACGAGCAGTCCATACGCATCGACTACCTGCAAGGACTCAACGACCGCTACGAAGAGTGGATCGAGAACTACCAAGGCAACCTCATCATCGTCGACGGAGACACCACAAAGTTTGAAAGCAACCCGCAAGACTTCCAGAAAATCACCGATATGATCGACGCAAAACTCTACGGACTCTTCCCACTCAACCCATAACACTAAAACCACACAAAAGAGACGCACACCTTACGGAATGTAGTTAATTTGTGTTAAACTATATTAATATTCAGCATTTTCTTCTAAAAAGCAAGCGCAGGAAAGAAGAAAAGCAGTACCTTTGCAGTCCGATTATTTCGGGGGACGCCCTTAGAATCCCCCAGTACGGGAGTGTTAATAGTGGCGCTTTTGGCCGAGTTCCACGGTTAGTGAATCGCTCGTACAAAACTTATCAAGACCGTAGGCGAGAACAGCAAGCTCGCTTGCCATTTCTTTGTGTGCGGTAAGATAAGCAAATAGAGAAAAATGTTTTTTAGTAGTAAAATTTAAAAAGTAAAATGGACACTTTAAGTTACAAGACAATTTCCGCCAATCGCGAAACTGTGAACAAAGAATGGGTGGTCGTCGACGCCACCGACCAGGTCGTTGGTCGCCTTTGCTCGAAAGTAGCCAAGCTCATCCGCGGAAAGTACAAACCCAACTTCACCCCCCACGTGGACTGTGGTGACAACGTGATTATCATCAATGCCGAGAAAGTGATTTTCACCGGCAAGAAAGAAACCGACAAGGTTTACACCCGTTATACTGGTTATCCCGGTGGACAACGGTTCAACACGCCCGCAGAACTTCGCAAGAAGAAAGACGGTGTTGAGCGCATCATCCGCCATGCTGTAAAGGGCATGCTCCCCAAAGGACGCCTCGGACGCCAGCTCTTGGATAATCTTTATGTTTACGAAGGCACTGAGCACAAGCACGAAGCACAGAAGCCCAAAGCAATTGATATTAACCAGTATAAATAAAGAATAGCAATGGAACAGATTAATGCAACCGGCCGTCGCAAGAGCGCCATCGCTCGCGTTTACCTCAAAGAAGGTTCCGGCAAAATCACAATCAATAAGAAAGACCTCACAGAGTATTTCCCCTCTGCCATTCTGCAGTACGTCGTTAAGCAACCCCTCGAGCTGCTCAGCGTCACCGAGAAATACGACATCAAGGCAAACCTCGACGGAGGCGGATTCACAGGACAGAGCCAGGCTCTCCGCATGGCCATCGCCCGCGCACTCGTGAAAATCAACGCCGAAGACAAGAAGGCTCTCAAAGACCAGGGATTCCTCACTCGCGACGCACGTGTCGTTGAGCGCAAAAAGCCGGGTCAGCCCAAAGCTCGTCGTCGCTTCCAGTTCAGTAAGCGTTAATCACTGGACTACATGTTTAGTATCCAAACCGCTGAGACTCCTTTATCGGGGGACTACCCAGTGGCTGGTGCAACACTTAACGGAAAGTAAACAACAATTAAAAAAAAGTAAGAAAAAATGTCAAGAACAAATTTTGACCAATTATTGCAGGCAGGTTGCCACTTCGGCCACCTCAAGCGCAAGTGGAATCCCGCCATGGCTCCCTACATCTTCATGGAGCGCAATGGCATTCACATCATCGATTTGCACAAAACAGTAGCCAAAATTGACGAGGCCGCAGCTGCACTCAAGCAGATTGCCAAGTCGGGAAAGAAAATCCTGTTCGTCGCTACTAAAAAACAAGCTAAGGAAATCGTAGCCGAGAAGGCAACGAGCGTAAACATGCCCTATGTGATCGAGCGTTGGCCGGGCGGAATGCTCACCAACTTCCCCACCATCCGCAAGGCAGTGAAGAAAATGACGAACATCGACAAACTGATGGCCGACGGCACCTATGCCAACCTCTCAAAACGCGAACTCCTCCAGATTACTCGTCAGCGCGCTAAGCTCGAGAAGAACCTCGGTTCTATCGCCGACCTCACACGTCTGCCCAGCGCACTCTTCGTCATCGACGTCATCAAGGAGAACATCGCCATCCGCGAGGCCAACCGTCTCGGCATCCCCGTCTTCGCCATGGTCGACACCAACTCCGACCCGAAGAACATCGACTTTGTCATCCCCGCCAACGACGACGCTAAAGACTCTATCGACGTAGTGCTCACAGCTTGCTGCCAGGCCATCGCCGAAGGTCTCGAAGAGCGCAAGGCCGAGCGTGCCGATGAGAAAGCCGCTGCCGAGCAAGCCGAGGAAGTTGCCGACGCTAAGCCCAAGCGCGCCCGCAAGGCTCGCAAGGAAGCTCCCAAAGCCGAAGAGGCTCCCGTAGAAGAAGCACCCAAAGCCGAAGAAGCTCCCGTAGAAGAGGCTCCCAAAGCTGAAGAGGCTCCCGCTCAGGAAGAAGCTCCTGCCGCAGAATAATTCAAACAAAATCATTCACAACTTATAATTCAACATCAGAAAATGGCTATTACAATTGAAGATATCAAGAAGCTCCGCGCCATGACCGGTGCCGGTCTCGCCGACGTGAAGAAAGCCCTCACCGAAGCCGACGGAGATTTCGACAAGGCTAAAGAACTGCTCCGCGAGCGCGGACTGGCCATCGCTGCAAAGCGCAGCGACCGTGAGACCTCTAACGGTTGTGTACTCGTGAAGGCTGTCGAAGGCTTCGCCGCTACCATCGCACTCAAGTGCGAGACCGACTTCGTGGCCAACGGTGCCGACTTCATCGCACTCACACAGAGCATCCTCGACGCAGCCATCGCTGCACGTTGCAAGACGCTCGACGAAGTGAAAGAGCTCACCCTGGCCGACGGTCAGAAAGTACAGGACGCCGTCACACAGCGTTCGGGCATCACCGGTGAGAAGATGGAACTCGACGGCTACCTCACCCTCGAAGGCGAGAACATCGAGGTTTACGACCACATGGGCAAGCACACGCTCACCACAATGGTCCAGACCAACCTCAACGCACCCGAGGCCGGTCACAAGCTGGCCATGCAGGTGGCTGCCATGAAGCCCGTAGCCCTCAACGCCGAGAGCGTGCCGCAGGCCGTCCTCGACGAGGAATACAAGACCGCCGTTGAGAAGACCAAGCTCGAGCAAATCGAGAAATATGTCGACTCCGTACTGAAGAAGGCCGGCATCAACCCGAACCTGGTCGACAGCGAAGACCACATCGAGTCGAACATGAAGAAGGGCTGGCTCACACAGGAGCAGGCCGACGAGGCTCGCGCACTGAAAGAGAAGGCTGCTGCCGAGAAGGCTGCCAACCTCCCCGCTCAGATGATTGAGAACATCGCCAAGGGTCGCGTACAGAAGTTCTTGAAAGAGAACTGCCTCGTAGACCAGGAGTTCCAGTTCGGCGACGGCGACAAGGCCACCGTATCGCAGTGGCTCGCCCAGCAGAACAAAGAACTGCAGATTGTCGACTTCAAGCGCTTCACCCTCGTAGCAGAGTAAAGCCCACCGGTCAAGCAATCCGCATAAAAGAAAGCAACGATATAGCAGTTGGCACTAAGAAAAGTCCCGAAGGGACGGCAGAATACAGGCAGGGGTGTAGCGCAGCGGAACCCCTGTATACGAGTGACCAATATAAT
>CACYRB010000025.1 GCA_902776685.1 uncultured Prevotellaceae bacterium | reverse complement strand
TGCGTTTGGTTGAGTTCTTCGCGATTTTGCAGCATGGTTTGCTGAATGTCGGCATCTGTCAGTCCGAGCGACTGAGCTTCGTCGTAGTCGGGATGGACAAGAGCGACGAGTTTCTCTTCGCGTTGAACGACGACGCTCTCGGCAACGAGTGGCAGTGAGTTGAGGCGGTCTTCTATTTCTTCGGGGTAGATATTTTGGCCGCTGGCACCGAGCAGCATGTTCTTTGAACGACCTTTGATGAAAACGTTACCGTTGCTGTCCATCAGGCCGAGGTCGCCGGTGTGGTACCAGCCATCGGTGTCGATGGTCTCGCGTGTGGCCTCGGGGTTCTTGTAGTAGCCAAGCATGACGTTCGGTCCTTTGGCAAGAATCTCGCCGGGAATGTTTTCCGGGTCGGGACTGTCGATGCGTACCTGCATGTTCTTTGCAGCACGTCCACAGGAGCCCGGCACGAAATCTTCCCATCCGGCGTAGCAGATGATGGGTGCACACTCGGTGGCTCCGTAGCCGACGGTGTAGGGGAAATGAATGTTGTGGAGGAATTGTTCAACTTCCTGGTTGAAGGCAGCGCCACCTACGATGATTTCGTAGAAATTGCCGCCGAAAGCTTGATAGACCTGCTCACAGATTTTCTCATTGACGACACCCGACACAACGGGCATGGTGCGCAACAGTCGCATGCGTCGGGTCTGCAGTCGTGGCAGGACGCGCTTGCGGATAATCTTCTCGATGACGAGCGGCACGGCAATGATGATGGCGGGTTTCACCTCGGCGAAGGCGGCTGCTATGATGGCGGGCGAGGGTATTCGCGTGAGGAAGAAGACATGGCAGCCGGTGATGAACTCGAAGATGAATTCGAAGGCCATGCCGTACATGTGGGCCAGAGGCAAGATGGAGATGATGTTGTCGCCTCGTTTGACGTTGGCTTGCATGGCGCTGCATGCAAAGTCGTAGTTTGACCACAGGGCACGGTAGGGTATCATGACACCTTTCGAGAAACCGGTCGTTCCGCTGGTATAGTTGATGAGTGCCAGCTCGTCGGGGCTCTGTTCGGTGTAATAGCTGATGTGCTCCTTGCGGAAATATTTCGGATAGCGTTCGCCGAAAATCTTATTGAGGTTCTCGCGTGCGTAGGTCAGTTTGTCGGTACGCGAGAGCAGAAGCGAATAGTCGGGTATGTTGATGATGCCTTCAAGCTTGGGCATCTTGGTGGGGTCGATGGTTGTGGCTACGACGTCGCCCACGAAGAGCAGGCGGGCATCGGAGTGGTTTACGATGTTGTGCACCTGGTCGGCCGTAAATTCGTGCAGGATGGGCACGGCTACGGCTCCGTAGGTGAGCGTGGCGAGGTAGGCCACGGCCCAGCAGGCACTGTTACGCCCGCACAAGGCAATCTTGTCGCCCTTCACCACACCACTATGCTCGAACATGATGTGCAGTTTTTCTATCTTACGGGCAACGTCGTGATATTGTAGGGTAGCTCCTTTATAGTCGGTTAGCGCATCAAGGTCCCAGTTGTCGATGATGCTTTTCTGGATGAGCGCGTTGAAGCTTGGAATTGTATTCATAATTAACTGTTTGACAATTTTCTATTTTTTTTCGCCGTTATGCTTTGGATAAGACAGGCAGCGTCTCAACAATTATGAGCGAGCTCGATGGTCTTCGATTTGCACTGTCTTTGTGAAAGCGCTAAAGCGAGTCCGATTTATTTTCGATTTAGGTATTTCAACTTTCAGCCATTACCGTCAACCTTTCCCGTTAGGGTTGATACAGATAACGTTTGATACTCTTTTTGGGAGTCTTAGCAAACTCTTTGTCCTGTATCCTGATTTCAGCAATCTTGCTGAAGGGAGGGAGGAGTTGGTTGAGCTGTACGCGGTTTTCTTCCATGAGGTTCTCTATGTCGTCGGGTGAGAAGCCGAGGGCTTCCACCTCTTCCATGTCGGGATAGACCAGTGCTATGAGGCGGTCGTCTTTCTGTACGACAATGCTTTCGCTGACCATGGCCATAGAGTTGAGTTGGTCTTCGATTTCCTCGGGATAGATGTTCTGTCCGTTTGCGCTGAGCAGCATGTTCTTCGAGCGACCGCGAATATATATGAAACCTTCGCTGTCCATCGTTCCGAGGTCGCCGGTGTGATACCATCCGTCGGCATCGATGGCTTCGTGGGTGGCTTCAGGGTTCTTGTAGTAGCCGAGCATGAGATTGGTACCGCGCGTGAGAATCTCTCCGGCAATGTTCTCGGGGTCGGGACTGTCGATGCGACATTCCATGTTGTAGATGGGCTGTCCGCACGAACGTGAACGGAAAGACTTATAGTCGGTATAGCTGATGAGCGGAGCGCACTCGGTGGTGCCGTAGCCTACGGTGACGGGGAAGTCGATGCTCAGCAGGAACTGTTCAACCTCCTGACTGAGGGCTGCACCGCCGATGATGATTTCGTAGGCTTTTCCGCCGAAGGCTTGGTAAACCTGCTCGCAGATTTTCTGTTTCACCTTACGGTTGATGATGGGGGTGTTGAGCAGCAGGCGCATGGCATTGTTCTGCAATTTCGGGAACACGCGCTTGCGGATGATTTTCTCGATAATCAATGGTACGGCTATTACGAGCGAGGGTTTCACCTCGGCATAAGCCTGAGCGATGAGGCTGGGGCTCGGCAGCCTGTTGAGAAAATAGAGGTGAATGCCATGACACACGGGGAAGATAAATTCGAACGCCATGCCGTACATGTGGGCCATGGGGAGGATGCTCACCATGTTGGAGTGTGGCTTTACGGTCTCACCGAGACGGGTGATGGCAAAGTCGAGATTGCCCCACAGGGCACGGTAGGGGAGCATGACTCCCTTTGAGAAGCCTGTCGTGCCGCTGGTGTAGTTGATGAGGGCGAGTTCCTCGGGCTGGTCTTCGTGATAGCTGACATGCTGGGAACGGAAATATTTGGGATATTTCTTTCCGAACATTTCGTTGAGATGTTCGCGGGCATGTGTGATGCGCTCACTTCTTGACAGCAGGAGCGAGTAGTCGGGCAGATAGACGATGGCTTCGAGTTGAGGCATAGCCTCGGCGTCGATGCTCTTAGCCACGACGTCGCCCACGAAAAGCAGTCGTGCCTCGGAGTGGTTGACGATGTTGTGCACCTGGTCGGCGGTAAACTCGTGCAGGATGGGCACGGCTACGGCTCCGTAGGTGAGTGTGGCAAGGAAGGCAACGCCCCAGTGCGAACTGTTGCGACCGCAGAGGGCAATCTTGTCGCCCTTCTCGATTCCGCTTTCCTCGAAAACGATGTGAAGTTTCTCTATGATGCGGGCTACATCACGATATTGCAGGGTCTCGCCTTGATAGTCGGTAAGGGCGTCCTGCTCCCAGTTTTTTACAATAGCTTGTTCAATATATTTATTGAAACTTGGTATAGGATTCATTGCACAATTTTCAAAATTTTGTGCAAAGGTAATACCTTTTCTGCACATAACAAAATTTTTTGTGCAGTTTTTTATTATTTAGTGTATTTTTCTTCGGCTTTATTCGTAGCGCATTGATTTTGCCGGATGAATGTGTGAGATGAGATAGCTCGGAGCCACCAGTACGAAGATGCAGATGGCGAGCGTGGCTACATTGAGCGCCAGGATGAGTGGCAGATTGATTTCTACGGGCACGGTGGGCACGTAGTAGGTCTCAGGGTCAAGCCGCACCAGCCCTGTGTATTTTTGTAATACGACAAGTCCGAGGCCGAGCAGGTTTCCTATCAGCAGACCCTTGCCCACGATGAAGGCGGCGAACCATAGAAACGTGTGGCGGATGCTGTCGTTTCGTGCGCCGAGAGCCTTCAGTATGCCAATCATGGTAGTTCGTTCGAGTATGATGATGAGCAGGCCCGAGACGATGGTCACGCCAGCCACGACAATCATCAGCGCCAGAATAATCCAGACGTTCATGTCGAGCAGGTCGAGCCATGAAAAGATTTGCGGGTTCAGTTGTCGGATGGACGCCACGGAGAGGGTTGCGCCGTTGGCATCGGTGGCACCGCTGATGCGCCCCGACAGCCGGAGCGTAGTCTCGTCGATGGCCTCGAAGTCGGTCACAGAGAGTTCGACGCCACTTACCATGCCTTTCTCCCAACCGTTCAGTTTGACTGCCGTGTAGAGGTCGGTGAAGCAGACGAGCTGGTCGTATTGCGACAGGTTGGTCTGGTAGATGCCGCTGATGGTGAACCGGCGCGGGCGCACTCCGTTGTGGTCGATGAAATAGGCAAAAACCTTATTGCCCGTTTTCAGTCGCAGCTTGTCGGCCATATACTTGGAAATCAGCAGTTTGTTCGAGCTGGTTGAGTCGGAGAACTGCGGGATGCTGCCCGACACGATGTTCGTGCTGATGAATGTCGTGTCATATTCCGGACCTATTCCCTTCAGCACCACGCCCAGGAAGTCGTTGTCGGTTTTCAGCACGCCCTGCCTGTAGCAGTAGCGTTGCAGGCTGCTGACGGCTTTCTCCTCTTTAATAATATGTTGTATGGAGTCGCCAAGCAGTATGGGAGCTTCTTCGCCCGTCTGGTGGGTCAAGGCATTGGCCACCTGAATGTTTCCGCCGAAGCCTACCACCTTGTCGCGCACCGAGTGTTTGAAGCCCATCACGACACACACGCTTATAATCATTACGGCCAAACCGATAGCCACGCCGGCCGTTGCAATGCGGATGGCCGGTCGGCTGACCTTTTGGCTCTTGTCTTCGTCGCTGTTGATGCGGCGGGCTAAAAATAAGGGCAGATTCATTTCATCGGCAAAGTTATAAAAAAAAATCATAATACACAATTCATCGCGCATTTTAATTGAAAATCGGGTATGTATTCACGAGTGTTAAGGAATCTTAACGACAGTGGTGAACGCTATAGCTTTCACCTTCGGAAATGTTAAATGGCAATTTTGCATTTAACATTTCAAAAAACGCCGTTTTTTACCCTTTCAATTCCAATAAAGTCACTTTTTGCTTCCCACTTTTCACTTTTCATGTCCGAAAGATATATGTTTCGCTTCCGAAAGCTAAGGTTTCGGGTGGTAAAAGACGGTCTTTCGGGTGGCGAAAGCTAAGCTTTTGCAAGGTGAAACATATATCTTTCGCAACCGAACGATGTTTCGTTGTCTTTAAAAGGTTTCGTAACTCACAGATAGCCAACGAAATACAAAAAGTCCGCCAGGACGTCGTTTCTCGACCGTGGCGGACTAATTTATAGTTGAACAAATTTCGTGCGTTCCTGCGTGTTAAAATCTTCGTGGCAGTTGAGCCTGATTTTAACAATTCGCATTCTATATTTCACGCTTTCTGTTTTGCGTAGGCTTCGAGGGCTTTTTGCAGGACGATGAGGGCGTGCTCAAGGTCGTGCTTTTTCAGCACATAGGCAATGCGCACCTCGTTGCGACCGGAGCCTGGGGTGGTGTAGAAGCCTGCAGCGGGTGCCATCATGACGGTGCAGCCTTCGTATTCAAAGCTCTCGAGGCACCAGCGGCAGAAGTCTTCGGCATCGTCGACCGGCAGACGGGCCACCGTGTAGAATGCGCCCATGGGGATGGGGGAGTAGACGCCCGGGATGCGGTTGAGCCCGTCAATCAGGCATTTGCGTCGTTCTACATATTCGTCATAGACTTCGCGCATGTATTCTTCCGGCGTGTCGAGCGAGGCTTCGGCAACAATCTGGCCGATGAGCGGCGGCGACAGACGGGCCTGACAGAACTTCAGTACGGTCTTGCGCACGGCCTTGTTCTTGGTGATGAGTGCGCCGATGCGGATTCCACATTCGCTATAGCGTTTCGAAACCGAGTCGATGAGAATCACGTTCTGTTCGATGCCTTCAAGGTGGCAGGCCGAGATGTAGGGCGAGCCGGTGTAGATGTATTCGCGGTAAACTTCGTCGGAGAAAAGATAGAGGTCGTATTTCTTCACGAGGTCGCGTATCTGGTTCATCTCGCGACGGGTGTAGAGATAGCCGGTGGGGTTGTTGGGGTTGCAAATCATGATGGCGCGGGTGCGCTCGTTGATGAGTTCCTCGAATTTCTCAACCTTCGGCAGCGAGAAGCCTTCTTCGATGGTGGTGGCGATGGTGCGGATGACGGCACCGGCCGATATGGCAAAGGCCATGTAGTTGGCATAGGCGGGTTCGGGCACGATGATTTCGTCGCCCGGGTTGAGGCAGGAGAGGAATGCAAAGAGCACGGCCTCAGAGCCGCCCGAGGTGATGATGATGTCGTCGGGCTCGACGTTGATGTTGTATTTCGCATAGTAGCCGACGAGCTTCTGTCGGTACGACAGGTAGCCCTGCGACGGGGAATATTCGAGAATATTCCTGTCGACGTGCTTCAGGGCATCGAGGGCAACCTGAGGCGTGGGCAGGTCGGGCTGACCAATGTTCAGATGATAGACGCGGGTACCTCTCTTTTTTGCAGCTTGAGCCAGAGGAGCCAGTTTCCTGATTGGCGACTCGGGCATTTCGATTCCGCGGATGGATATTTCCGGCATTTTTTTCTCAAATTGAATGTTTGCGGGTGCAAAGTTACAAATTTTAGTTTATAGTTCATCATTTGACGTTCATATTTTTTCAGTTTCATCCGTGAAACGGTTTTGTAACAACATCGTAAATGAAATGTAACGCAAATTGTTTGGAACATTTTGCAAGTATGGCTTATCTTTGCACCGAGTTAAGAATTATAATTTTTTTTAGTAAAAGATTTGAGTATGAAGATTATCAAAAGTTTAATGATGGCGATGCTGCTGGTAGTGGCATTGCCGATGTGTGCCGACAGAGATAAGGTGATTGCTTTCGAACAATTGCCCGCATCGGCACAGGGATTCCTGAAGAAAAACTTCCCAGGCAAGACTCCTTTGCTGGTGACCACGGATTACGATGGACTGCAGAAGAGTTTCGATGTATCTTATTCTGACGGCACAAGCGTAGAGTTTGATGCCAAAGGAAACTGGACCGACGTGGAATGTCCGCGAACCGGATGCGTTCCCAAAGCTGTGGTTCCATCTGGTATCAAGAATTTCGTTGCGAAAAATTATCCCCAAGAAAAGATAGTAAAGATTGACCGCGACCGTTTGGGCTACGACGTAAACCTTTCGAATGGTCTGGAACTTGAGTTCACGCGTCATCAGAAACTAAAGAAAATAGATAACTAACCTCATTAAGATTTATAAAAATGATACGAACAAAATATTTATTGGGTCTGTTGCTTATTTGCGCCACATCGTTTACTTTCTTCAGTTGCAGTGACAATGACGATGATGTAAACACTAACAATATTCCGACTACAATCACCGAGCAGTTGAAAGCGATGTACCCTGATATGACTGCCCACTGGGAGATGGAACGCGGGCAGTACAAAGCTGAGTTCATCAAGGACGGAAAGGATTACGACGTCTTTTTCCAGCAGGATGGTACATGGGTGATGACCGTAGTGGACCTTGTGTATAATGACCTGCCGCAGGCTGTCAAAGACTATCTCACGGCAAACTATTCCGACTATCGCGTGGATGATGTGGACTGGGTAGAGAAACCCGACACGAAGTATTACCACGTTGAGCTGGAGAAGAAAGGTGTTGCAGATGTTCATCTCAACATAACCGCCGAAGGTCAGGTCGTAAAATAAGACGAATGCGAATTCACTAATAATTCGTGAAGGTCTTAGCTTAGATAGTCATTTTTGTAAACGGCTGAACAAGTAAAAAAACTGTTCAGCCGTTTTTTGTTTACACATAAGGTCCGTGATGCGGCGCGAAAAAATGTATTTATTTTCTTTTCACTTACTCGATTTTTTTGTAATTTTGCACTCCGAACCCCAATACAGAAAAGAATAAATATTAACAAATAAGCAAATTGAAAAGATGAAAAGCAGAACAGCAAAATGGTTTGAGACTTCCATTCGCTACGACAAGACGATGGAGGACGGAATGCCGAAGAAAGTGACAGAACTCTATGTGGTCGATGCCCTCTCGTTCGGCGAGGCCGAGGAGACTATCACGAAGGAGATGTCGGCCTACATCAGTGGTGAATTCGAGGTGAAAAATATCACGCCGGCCACGTATGGCGAAATCTTCTTCAGTGAGAATGCCAACGACGACCGTTGGTACAAGACACGCCTATCGTTCATCACCATCGACGAGAAGACGGAGAAGGAGAAACGCACGTCGGTCACCTATCTGGTGCAGGCTGCAACGTTCAACGGTGCCGTGAAGAACATCGAAGAGGTGATGGGCGGCACGATGATCGACTATGTCATAGCCAACATTTCGGAAACAAAAATCATGGATGTCTATGAACATCGGCCAAAAACTGCAGAAAATACGGAAGAGCCTGCCTGAAGGAACACGCCTGGTAGCTGTCAGCAAGTTTCATCCGGCAGATGAAATCATGGAGGCCTACGCCGAAGGGCAACGAACCTTTGGCGAAAGCCACGAGCAGGAGCTGCGCGTGAAGGTGCCGGCTTTGCCCAAGGATATCGAGTGGCATTTCATCGGCCATCTGCAAACCAATAAGGTGAAGTATATCGCACCTTATATAAATATGGTGGAAGCCGTCGATTCGCCGAAGTTGCTGCGCGAAATCAACAAGCAGGCTGTCCGTTGCGGTCGTGTCATCAATGTGCTGCTCGAACTGCACATTGCGGAGGAAGCTACCAAATATGGTTTTACGCTTGATGCCTGTCGCGATTTTCTGGAGACAGGCGAATGGCGCGAAATGGCAAATGTGAAAATATGCGGTCTGATGATGATGGCCTCGTTGACTGACGATACATCGCAAATCAGACGGGAGATGGAAACGGCTGCCGACTTCTTCGATGAGGCGAAGGCACGCTATTTTGCCGATTGTCCTGAGTTTTGTGAACGCAGTTGGGGCATGAGCGATGATTATGAGATAGCCTGCCAGTGTCGTTCCACACTTGTGCGTATCGGTACGGCAATCTTCGGTCCGCGTGTCTACTGACGGAGAGAGAATTATTAAATGTTTTTTTGACATAAAATTTTCACGGGAATTTCAAATGAAAGAAACTCTTTCAACTGAAATCCCCGTGATTTTTTTTCGTAAAAATATAGCTATGTCGAGCTATCTTATGACAACTTTCTTCCCATTGATGATGTAAATGCCCTTTTTGGATGAAGGATGAGAGATGAGGGATGAGAGGTTGTCAGCAACCATGCGACCTTGCAGGTCGTAGACAGTCTCGTTTCCTCCCCTTCGGAGGGAGGTTGGGAGGGGGCTGTTAACGGTTTCGATTCCCGTCGTATAGTCGGTGTAGAAGTCGAATGACACAACTCCCGTGTTGATATCTTCGGTAATGTTTTTCAGCGTCTGGTAAACAGGATACTTTTTTATTGCGCTATATTCCTCGTTAGTAGCGTCTTCTGGCTTTGCCGGAGTGTACCAAACGTAGTTGGGCAGTTGAAGATTCCATCCAAGTTCGGCAATGTCGTTCTTACCGGGGAACGGATCGCCTGCATGGTGAGTTTCATAGTTGGCTTTGGTAACAATGTGATCTTTTTCTATAATTGGTTTGCCATTCTCGTCAAGCACAATCTGGTTGTTAGCATCTCTTTTATATCTGACACCTGTGCCCCAAGGTTCCTGTGTACCTACGAGATAGGAACTGAAGAGCAGTCCATCGGCGGGAACTACAGCCATGCGCGGGTAGTCTTTTGTGTCGTTGGGGCGGTCGTTCAGGTTAACCGATGTTGCCGACCACTGCACGTGATAGACGAGCAGCCCGTGCCCCAGTGCCTCTTTGTTCCTGCCTTGCTGCTGAATGTTTTCAATCATCATGTATTCGTTCTCGTCGGCAGGATTCACGATGCGGTAGGCCTTGCCGTTGTCGTCGATGGGCATGATGTCAATATGTTGGTTCTCGCTAAGAGTTTCCACCTCAAGCCAGCTCATTGCCTCACGCTCCCATGCCGTGTAGGCAGCAGGATTGTAGCCGTAGTTGAGGTATTCACCGCCATCCATGAGGCTCCACATCTCCATTTCTTGGTTGCTCACGGTTCTGGCACTGGCATTGTAGGGGTAGAAGTCTGGAAGTCCCATTGTGTGGCTGAACTCGTGGCAGAACAGCCCGATTCCATTGACGAATTTTTCGGGTCTCCCATCAACTTTATAAAAACTATGTCCCCAATAGCCGTTGAGCTCGTTGTTGAGGCCAAAACGCCGTATTATTTTTCCGCAGTCAGGCGTGTCTTCCGCTGGCTTCATGTCTGCATCGTCAAGGTTGATGGACGTGTACGACGACTTGGGCCAGATGGTATTGGAGGGTGCGCCGTTGCTCTCGCCGTAGCCGGCATAGACAAAGTAGACAAGGTCGATGTTGCCGTCGCCATCGCTGTCATATATTGGATCGGTGAAGTCAACCAGTTCTTGCTGGCGTGCCAGTCGACATGCCTCTTTGAGCATTTCTAAATAGTTTTTATCTTTCGTTGTTCCGCTGTTCGCACCATAGTAAGCCATTCCCTTTGAAACGGTGACCGGTCCTATCACATTGAACTTCGGTGAGAACTGTCCGAAGCTTATGTCCTCGAAGTATTGACGCACACTGCAACTGTTCATGTGTTCATGGTGTCCGAAGTCTTGTTGATCGTCGCCGTTCAGGTATTGATTGAAAGTCTTTACGGGATCATTCACGACAAAGGTCGTATCGGCAAAGTTGACCAGTATGACGATAGCCGTCGGTGAGCCTTTGTGTGGGAAATAGGGTGGTGCGGCATTGCCCACAGGTACGCGACGCAGTGCAGCACGTCGCCGGTCGGCTTTCTCCGAAAAGAAGAAGTCGCGTCGTTGTGCTTTCATCACGTTCCGTTCTTGGGCGGTTCGTTGTCCGTCGTTGTGTGCCCGTTGGGCTGTGGCTGCAAGATCGCCGTTCTCATCCACTTCGGCGACAAAGAAGTCATTGCCGTTGCGCACAAGCAGTATGCCATCCATTGTGGCATACCACGAAAAATGTTCGTCGCCATAGAGTCGAACAGTGATTTCGCTGCCATCGCTTTGGACGAATGTCATGGGCTCGGGGTTGGCCTTTGCTGCCCAGATGGTAAGGCTCATAAGGCATGACAGCAATACAAAAGTTATTCGTTTCATATTTAATTTATGGTTTAAAATAATATTGGCCTTTGCCTTTTGTGCGTAATCCGAAAGCGATGGCTTGTTTCGGACAGTGATGGTAGCAGGAAAAGCAGGTGAGGCAACGGCCGTTGTGCTTCCATTGCGGCAGTCGGTCTTTTCCTCCTTCAATATTCCCAACGGGGCACACGGTGGCGCACTGTCCACATTTGATACAGAGCGCATCATCGACCCGAAAGGGCTTGTCAGTGACCAGATGGTTCACGAAATAACTGCCAATCAGCCGGCTGTTGATGCGAGGCCAACGACCGCGGACAATCGGGCCGTCGGTTTTCTTCCGTTCCAGCACGTGCTGGGCATAGCTCTCGAGTTGCTTTGCCGCAGCCGCCTTCTTAGCCTTCTCTTTTGTCGGAGTGTCTACATCCATAAATGGCAGGCCTACATAGCTCTCAGGCATGATGAGTGAGCAACGGCTATCGAGCCCCAAGCCAGAATTGGCAAGGTCGCCTGCTAAAATGTCGAAAGTCTCGCCGATATTGTCGCCAGCCGTGCATAGGGCATAGCAGTAATGTCCGTCGGCTCCGTCGACGCGAAGCTTTGCAACGAACTGTCTCACTATCAGTGGCGGCCGCCATCCGTGAACGGGGAAACAAAACCCTATACGCTCGTTTTCGCCAAGCGTAAAACGACAGTCGCCGTCGATTATCTCGGGTATGCTCATCAGCCGCTCGCCTGTCGTGGCAGACAATATTTGTGCAGCCCATCGGGTGTTACCCGTGCCGGAGAGATAGAAAATCATGTTGCAAAAGTAATAAAAAAAACTGAGAACGACCTGACATTCAAATTATTTTATATGAAATAAATACTAAAAAAGCGCCAATTCAATCTTTTTTTGTACATTTGCAAATAAAAAAAATGCACAATGACCAGATTATGTTACATCTCACGCAATTACCGTGGCCGGATGGCAGCGGGATTCAAGGCAAAACAAGACAATGAAGACACCGTGGCCCGTATGGGAGGAGTGAATATTGGTTTGCCTCGTACCTATAAGAAGGGAAAAGTCGCAGGGTTCCTGCTCGATTTCGCCGGCATCGCAAAGAGTGCCTTTGCGATGAAAAAAGGCGATGTCGTTTTCTTGCAATATCCGTTAAAGAAGTATTTTAAGACCGTTTGCCGCATTGCCCGTTGGAAAGGGGCAAAAACCGTTGCCGTCATACACGACCTCGGTTGCTTTCGCAGAAAACGACTGACCGAGGAAAAGGAGATTGCCCGTCTGAACGCAGCAGACTATATCATTGCGAGTAACGAAAGAATGGGAGAGTGGTTGCGCGAGCGCGGATTGAAAAGCAGGCTTGGCGCACTTGGGCTGTTCGACTACCGGTCGGACTCCGAACACACGTTTATTCCATCGGCAGACTTGCCGGGCAAGCCCGTCCTAGTGTATGCCGGAACGGTGAACGCACGTAAAAACGGTTTCCTGATGAAACTCGCAAAACGCAACATGCCCTTTGTCGTTCATGTCTATGGCGACTGTAGTGCTTTAAGCGACATGGAAAAATCTGGTTGCATCGTAGCCAAGGGATTTATGAAGCCCGAAGACTTTATTGCCAATGTCAAGGGTGACTTCGGACTGGTTTGGGATGGCGACGACACAACAAGCTGCACGGGTGATTTTGGAGTCTATCTGTCGGTAAACTCGCCCCATAAAGCCTCGTTCTACCTGCGTGCAGGGTTGCCGCTTATTGTCTGGCGGGGAGCAGCCATCGCCCCTGTCGTAGAGCAAGAAGGCATCGGCCTGACCGTCGACAGCCTTGACGACTTGGAGAAACTGCTGGGCAACCTGTCGTCAGCGCAACTGTCGGCCATGCGGCAGAACGTGAAGCGCGTGAGCAAACAACTGGCCGATGGCCATTTCCTTCGCACGGCCATCGAAAAGGCTATCAGCGAATTAGCTCGCGAGAGCGAGTGATGCTGATTTTTCGTTATTTGATGGCGTTTCGTGAATAATAATTCTCATAAAAATCCCTAAAAATGTAATTTCTCGGGAAGTATATCTTCCTCTGTTACATTTTTAGGGATTTATTTCTTTGTAGCGGGGCGCTATTTCGCTTCAGTCATGTCGCCCTCGACATAGATGCGTGTCATTTCGGTGGCAGCATTCGAGCGGACGGTGATTGATTTCTTGAAATGTCCGGGAAACTTTCCTTTTCCGTTGTAGGTGACTCTAATCTCGCCCTTTTCACCTGGTTTGACTGGGGTTTTGGTGTAGTCGGGAACGGTGCAGCCGCAGCTGGCAACAGCCTGATTGATGATGAGGGGGGCGTCGCCGGTGTTGGTGAAAGTAAACACGCATTTCTGAACGGGTGTGCTCTCGGAGAACTGCCCGAGGTTGACTACCGTCTTGTCGAATTTTATTTCGGCCTGTTTGGTTTGTGCCGATGCCATACCTGCGCATACGAGCATGATGGCGATGAATAATAGCTTTTTCATAATTTGAATCTCCTTTTTTTGCTTTGACGCCGCAAAGATACAAAAAGTTTAATAAAAGCGGTTAACATTTTCATTTTTTTTAGATGGTGAAGGCGAGTATTGGGATTTTTTCGTAACTTTGCGACAAAATTTAAGAACAAATAGATGAAACTTAATTTTGATTGGAAGCGATGGCTTCTTTTCTTTATTGTGTCGGCAGGACTGCTGGCTCTGACGCGCAGTTTCATGATGTCGCTGGGCATTTTGCTGTTGCTGTTGCTGGCCGACCGCCTTCTGGCTGACTGGTGGGAAAACCGACGGAGGAACAAAGAATGAACACGATTCAGACTTTATACCGTGAATGGTGTGGACGGGATGTTGCGCGCGTTGAACGGCTGACAGGGGCAGGTAGTAACCGCCACTACTACAGGTTGTGGGACGATGAGGGTTGTCAGGTGATTGGTGTTGAGGGGACGGACAGGGCAGAGAATGATGCGTTTGTCTATCTGGATCGACATTTCCGAAAACATGGCTTGCCCGTGCCTGCGGTGCTTTGCGTGAGTGACGATGGAATGTGCTATCTGGTTGAAGACTTGGGCAGCGTCTCGTTGTTCGATGCTCTGAGCAGGGGGCGCGCAAGCGGAGGGGTATATGACGATTCGGAGAAGGCGTTACTGACGGAGACGATGCGCTGGCTCCCGCTGTTTCAGGTTAGGGGTGCGCAAGGGCTGGACTGGTCGCGCTGCTATGGTCAGCAAGTGATGGATGGTAGGAGCGTGATGTTCGATTTGAACTATTTCAAATATTGTTTCCTGAAGCCTGCCGGTCAAGAATTTGATGAGGTGAGACTGGAGGATGACTTTCTTAGGCTTGCTGATGCGCTGACGCAGGATGAGGCTGTGGGTTTTCTCTATCGAGACTTTCAGGCTCGCAACGTCATGCTGCGTGAAGGTAAGCCTTTCTTCATTGACTTCCAAGGTGGTAGGAGAGGACCGTTCTACTATGATGTGGCTTCGTTCTTGTGGCAGGCCTCGGCACGCTATCCTTCTGAATTGCGCCAGTCGTTGGTGGACGTTTACTACAATGAATTGAGGATGTTGACGACAGCTCCGGCGCGTGATGAGTTCGACAGCCGGCTGTCGTTGTTTGTCTTCTTCCGCACGCTGCAGGTGCTTGGTGCCTATGGATTCAGGGGGTGGTTTGAACGGAAGCCTCATTTCTTGTCGTCGATACCGGCTGCGCTCGACAATCTTCGCGACTTGTTGCAAGGACAGACGGTGTCTGCATATCCGTATTTGAAGGAGGTGCTTGAGAAACTCTTGGAGAGGATGGAACGGGAAATTGTGACGGTCGACAGGCATGAAAAATGCAGTCTTGTTGTGCGTGTATTCAGCTTTTCGTACAAGAAAGGGATTCCCGACGATGAGAGCGGAAATGGAGGCGGCTATGTGTTTGACTGTCGCTCGACGCATAACCCAGGACGATATGAGCAATATAAGTCGATGACGGGCCTTGACGCTCCTGTGATAAAGTTTCTGGAGGACGACGGTGAAATAGTTGCATTCTTAAACCATGTATATGAATTGGCGGATAAGCATGTGGAACGCTATATGGAGCGTGGCTTTACCGACCTTATGTTTTCTTTTGGTTGTACGGGCGGTCAGCATCGGAGTGTCTATTGTGCCCAGCACTTGGCTGAACACCTGTTCAATAAGTATGGAATAGAGGTCAGGCTTTGCCATCGTGAACAGGGAGTGAAGAGAATCTTTAAATCGTAAATCGTGGTGAATTTTATTTCTTTTGGAAGCGGTAGCAGCGGCAATTGCTATTATTTCTTTAACGAACGGTCGGGAATCATGATAGACGCGGGTGTGAGCTTTCGCCGACTTAAACGTGATTTCGCCACATATGGACTGAATCTGAGTAGAATTGACGGTTTGCTATTGACTCACGACCATGCCGACCATGTGAAGCATGTGGCAAAGGTGAGCGGACAGCTTGGACTGAATGTGTATTCCACGTCTGCGGTACACCGGGCGTTGAGTGCCTTGCGTTTTGACTCGTCGCACGTGGAGCCTCGGCATGTGAGATTCCTCGAGCAGGGAGAATGTATAGAGTTGGGCGACTTCAAAGTCACGGCTTTCCGGGTTCCGCACGATAGCATGGACTGCTCGGGCTATTTTATCGAATGTGATGATGTGGCGGTATGTCTGATTACCGATGTGGGAAGCGTGACAGACGAGATAGCCGCGTATATCAGACGTTGCTCGCATCTGATCATAGAGGCCAACTATGATAAAGAGATGTTGGAAAATGGAAAATATCCTAAGATGTTGAAGTATCGCATCTCATGCGGAACCGGACATCTTTCAAATGTCTATTGCGGAGAGGCTATCGTCGAACATGCATCAGACGAGTTAAAGGCGGTATTCCTTTGTCATCTGAGTGCGGAGAATAACAAGCCGGCCATTGCCGAGCGTGTGGTTGGCGAGAAGATACGAACGCGTTTTGGTGACAGCGTGGAGTTGCACGTTTTGGAAAGAACCAAAATCAGCGGGCCGTTTTTGTTAATTCATAATTCATAGTGTAGAGTTGACTGGCGCACTATAGCAATTTCTCGTTACTCATTAACTCCTAATTAACAAGAGCAGTTTATAGATTTGGAAAAGTAAAACCGATGGGTGTTTACTTGTCAGTTGGCGCTTGATGATGCGTAGCAAGAATGGTGACATCTTCTTGATGAAGGACGTCATGTGTAGCCGTTCCAGTTTTTTGTAAGTACGCAGCAGAGGGGAGTATAAATAGAGTTTATCTGATAGATTATACAGATTCGTTACAGCTTCTTCTATTTTTCTTAAATAAATATCGTTTGGCTCATACTCCCTGTAGGCTACGGGGTTGTCGACATGCAGAATGGGCGTGTGGCTCTTCTCTAACGTGTACCCTAAGACGACATCCTCGTAACCGTATTTTTTTATGGTCTCATCAAAAGGGTGGCGCAGCATGACGTCTCGAGAAATAAGAAAATTTGTCGTACGAAACGATTGGTACGGTTTGTCCGCCCTTTTACTTACTGAGAATTTCTTGGAAAGGGCTTTTTCGTACTTATATCTGAGGTTATTACGACCGTTCTCAGGCGGCAAGCTACTAACTCCGCCACAGATAACGCCGTATGGGTCGGGGGTATCTACGTATTTTTTTAGGAAGTCGTTGTCAGTAAGCGTCACATGACAATCAAGGAATAGCAGCCAAGGATATTGACTACATTGTGCGAGATAATTTCTGATGGCAGACCTGCCTTTGTTGGTTCCCAGTTGAATGTACTGAGCATTTGGCGTGTTTTCGGCTTGTGTCTTGTTTTCCTTTTCAATGGCAACATCGGTTGACGCATCGTCGGCTATGATAATCTCATATTGCAAACCATTGATATGCATCGCCTGATGGCTTATTTGCATGACAAGACTGGTGCAAAGACGATTGTATACGGGAATTAATATGGATAGTTGCCGTTTCATTGAAGTTTATCTGAAAGAAATTTTCCTGTAATGCTTTTGTCGCATGTCGTGATGCCCTCGGGCGAGCCTTCGTAGACAAGCGTGCCTCCCTTGTCGCCACCTTCCGGTCCCAAGTCGATGATGTGATCGGCACGTTTGATAACTTCCATGTTGTGCTCGACAATGATGATGGTGTGCCCGCGTTGGATGAGAGCGTCGAAGGCATGCATCAGGCGATTGATGTCGTGAACGTGGAGGCCGGTAGTGGGCTCGTCGAAGATGAAAAGGGTAGGGCGTTGCTGCTCCTGACCGATAAACCATGCTAGTTTTACACGCTGGTTCTCGCCGCCGGAAAGGGTCGACGAACTCTGCCCCAGTTGAATGTATCCAAGCCCGACTTGCTGAAGAGGAAGCAGGCGGCTGACAATGACATCCTCGTTGTATTCCCTGAAGAAGTCGATGGCTTTGTCGATGGTCATGCAAAGCACTTGGAAGATGTTTTTTCCATGAAATGTCACGTCGAGCACATCGCGCTTGAAGCGTTGGCCATGACACTCTTCACATTCCAACTCAAGGTCGGCCATGAATTGCATTTCTATCGTGATGACTCCCGTTCCTTTGCACTCTTCACAACGTCCTCCTTCTGCGTTGAAAGAGAAATGTTGGGCTGTAAATCCTAATTGCTGGGCGAGTGGTTGCTGGGCAAATAGTTGTCGGATGGCATCGTAGGCCTTGAGGTAGGTGGCCGGATTAGAACGGGTACTTTTGCCTATCGGACTTTGGTCAACCATCTCAACGTGCTGGATGAAGTTCACGTCGCCTTCCAACGAGCTATATTCGCCAGGAATCTCGGCGACCTCGTCAAGACGCCGTTTCAAAGCGGGATACAAGATTCCCTTTACCAACGATGATTTTCCTGAACCGCTCACGCCCGTGACCACCGTCATTACATTCAGGGGAAAGGTGACGTTGATGTTTTTCAAATTGTTCATGCGTGCTCCCTTCAGGTTGATAGCCATGTTCCATGGCCTCCTACTCTTGGGAACAGGAATCTGTTCGTTACCGGTGAGATACTTCACGGTATAGCTTTGCGGGTATTTTTTCAGGGCTTTCTCGTTAATGTCGGAGGCATTACCCTCGAATACGATTTCTCCACCCAAGCTGCCTGCGTCGGGGCCTACGTCTATCAGATAGTCAGCGGCGCGCATGATTTCCTCGTCGTGCTCAACAATGACGACCGTGTTGCCGATGTCGCGCAGTTGCTTGAGAACCTTAATCAGTCGTCCGGTGTCGCGTTGATGTAGGCCGATGGTAGGCTCGTCAAGAATGTATAAAGAACCGACAAGCGAGCTGCCAAGGGCTGTCGTCAGGTTTATTCGTTGGCTTTCACCACCGCTGAGGGTGTTGGAAGGCCTGTTCAACGTTAGGTATCCCAAGCCTACCTCAAGCAAAAAGCTGAGGCGGTTGTTGATTTCGAGCAACAAACGTTGTCCTATCGCTTTCTCATGTTCGTCGAGCTGAAGTGCGGCGAACCACTCTTTCAGGTTGACGATGGGCATCTCCACGAGGTCGGTAATGCTCTTTCCGTTGATTTTAACCCACGTGGCTTCTTTTTTCAATCGTGTGCCGTGGCAGGTGGGACAGGTTGTCTTTCCCCGATAACGGCTGAGCATGACGCGGTATTGAATCTTGTATTGATTGTCTTTCACCATTTGGAAGAACGAATCAATGCAGACGCGCTCGTTTTCAGGCCTTTTCAGGTCGGAGGGCAAACCCTTCCAGAGCATTTTCTTTTGTTCTTTGGAAAGGTTGTAATAAGGTTCAAATATGGGGAAGTTGTCAATGGCCGCCCTGCGGCAAAACTCCTCTCTCCACATTCCCATTTTCTCGCCATGCCAGCATTGAACACAACCGTCATAGACGCTAAGGGCAGAGTTGGGAATGACAAGTTTCTCGTCGATGCCGATGATTTTTCCAAATCCCTCGCAAGTGGGACATGCCCCAAGTGGAGAGTTGAAGGAAAACATGTTGTCGGTGGGTTCCTCAAATTTCATACCATCGGCTTCAAAACTGGTTGAGAAGTCATAGCAGATGTTGGAAGGAAGAAAAGTCAGTCGGCAGCTGCCGTCACCCTCAAACAAAGCCGTCTCTACCGAGTCGGTCAGTCGCGAGAGAAAGTCTTTAGAGTCATCTACGGCCAATCGGTCGATGAGCAGGTAAAGCTCTTTGGGGTCGACAGAAGTCAGCTTTTCCTTATCGTTGAGGAAGTCTTCGATATGCACAAACTCGCCTTTCAGCCATATTCTTGCGTAGCCTTGCAAAATCTCTGCCTCCAGTTGCTTTCGCAAACTGCGTCCTTCGGTGATGCGCAAAGGTGCGAGAATGGCAAAGCGCGTGCCCTTTGAGTAGGTTTGAATGCATTGTATGATATCTTCGACTGAGTTTTTCTTGACTTCGTTTCCGCTGATCGGCGAGAATGTGTGTCCGATGCGGGCATAGAGCAGACGAAGATACTCGTAAATTTCCGTCGATGTACCGACCGTGCTGCGCGGATTGCGGGCAATGACCTTCTGCTCGATGGCTATTGCGGGGGGCAGTCCTTTGATGAAGTCGCAATCGGGCTTTCCAATTCGCCCGAGAAATTGGCGGGCATACGACGAAAGCGACTCCACATAGCGCCGCTGGCCTTCGGCGTAGAGCGTGTCGAAGGCCAGTGATGATTTGCCAGAACCGGAAACACCGGCAATGACGGTTATCTTATTTCGAGGGATACGCAGACTGACATTTTTCAGGTTGTTGACGCGTACTCCTTTTAGTTCAATGTAGTCATTCATTTTTATGAATTCATCGAGAGCAGAAACTCGTCGTTGTCCTTCGTGCGAAGCATGGTGTCGTGAATGGTGTTCATGGCTTCGATGGCATTCATGTCGGAGATATGCTTACGCAGAATCCACATGCGGTCAAGCGTGGTCTTGTCTTGTAGCAGGTCGTCACGCCGCGTGCTTGAGGCCACGAGGTTGACCGACGGGAAAATGCGCTTGTTCGAGAGCGAGCGGTCGAGCTGAATCTCGGAGTTGCCGGTTCCCTTGAATTCTTCGAAAATCACCTCGTCCATCTTCGAACCGGTATCGACCAGAGCCGTTGCGATGATGGTGAGCGAGCCTCCGCCTTCAATGTTTCGGGCGGCTCCGAAGAATCGTTTGGGCTTTTGCAGGGCATTGGCATCGACACCACCGGTAAGCACCTTTCCTGATGCCGGCGAAACCGTGTTGTAGGCACGTGCCAGACGTGTGATAGAGTCGAGGAAGATGACCACGTCGTGTCCGCATTCAACCATTCTTTTTGCCTTTTCGAGCACGATGCCTGCAATCTTCACGTGGCGTTCAGCCGGTTCGTCGAAGGTCGATGCGATGACTTCTGCGTTCACGGTGCGGGCCATGTCGGTCACTTCCTCGGGGCGCTCGTCGATGAGCAACATCATGATGTAAGCCTCGGGGTGATTAGCGGCGATGGCATTGGCGATGTCTTTCATCAGAATGGTCTTACCCGTCTTGGGTTGTGCGACGATGAGCGCACGCTGACCTTTACCGATAGGGGAGAACAGGTCGACGATTCTCGTGGAGAGGTTAGTCGTCTGAGCATCTCCGCAGAGGGTGAATTTCTCTTCGGGGAATAGCGGGGTGAGGTGTTCGAAGGCCACTCTGTCGCGCACTTCGGCAGGCACTCTTCCGTTGATTTTGTCGATGCTGGTCAGCGGGAAGTATTTTTCCCCGTCGTGTGGTGGCCTGACGTGGCACTGAACGACGTCGCCTGTCTTCAAGCCGTAGCGCTTGATGAGGGTGTTGGCAACATAGACATCATCGGGCGAAGACAGGTAGTTGTAGTCGCTTGAACGCAGGAAACCATATCCGTCGGGCATGATTTCGAGCACGCCGTTGGCGGTAATCAGATCGTTGAAGTCGTAGCTGACTTGAGCGGCAGGGTAGTTCTGGGCTGCAACGGGCTGGTAGGGTTCTACCATCTGCGCGATGGGTGTGGTGGGGTTGTCGAACATGTCGAAGGTGGGAACGGCGCCCTGGTCTTCGATAGGCAGGTCGACGACGGTGATGAAGTCGGTGCCGTCGCCGGGGTCGCCTTCCCAAACCACGTTGGTCATGTCGGCGGGTTCTTCGATGCGTTCCTGCTCTTCGTTGTGGGCATTGATTTTCGCCTGCAACTGAGCGATAAGGTTTCCGTCGTCTTCGCTTTGTTCCGTTGCCTCGCCGGCGGCAAAGGCTGCTTCGGGAATCTCGGCGTTCACCTCATTTGCCTCGTCGTCTTTGGGCATGGCCTGCTCGGCAACAACAGGTGCGTCGGGCGCTTCGGCCTTTTCCTCGGCGGGTGCTTCGGGCTGCGGTGCAACCTCTTCGACAGGTGCTTTCACCTTTCTGGGTCTTCCGCGCTTTGGCTTCGGCGGTTCGGGCACGGCCGTTTCTTCGACCTCTGCCTTTTCCTTCGGCTCTTCAGGTTGTTGTCCGGACTCGGGAGCCTCTTTGAAAAGTGGCTGCTCGGTTGCGGTCTTGCCTTTCTTGACGTCGAAGTTTTCGCCTTCGGAGCCATTGACCGAGTAAACGCGATCGGTATCTTTCTTCGCGATGCGCGTGCGTTTACGTTTGGTGGTCAATGGATTTTTGTTGCTTTCTATGATGGCTTGCCGGTCGAGAATGGCGTAGATTATTTCTTCTTGCGATGCCTTTGCATCATATTCAGCCTCGAGTTCTTTAGCAATGTTCTCGAGCTCGGATGCGTTTTTCTCTAATAGTTGATCTTTGCTATACATTATTATAAATATAAGATTTGTTGAAGTTTTGATGTTTCGCGAATGGAAACAGGGGTTGTCCCGGAAAAATCGATTGCAAAGTTAAGAAATAATCTCGAAAAGATGAAATCTTGCGCACGCGAAATCGTCGAGGTTAACAATAATTAAGTTTTTGGGGGAAAAGTCTCGGGTACGAAAAAACCGGAACCTCAAACAATCGTGTCCGGGTTCCGGTTTTTCTTTAAAGTATTTGTGATGCTACTTTTTTTATTCGCCTTGTTCAAGCTTGGCCTTCAGTTCGGCCAGTGCATCGAGGTCGCCGAGCGTTGTGCTTGCTGCCACGTTGTTGATGGCAGGAGCAGCGCCCTCTTTCTTAGCCTTGGCAGCGCGCGGAGCCTTTGCGGGTTCTTCCTTGCCCTGTTCGAAGGTGCGGCTGTGCGAGAGGATGATGCGCTTGGTGTCCTTCACAAACTCGATTACCTTGAACTCGAGCTCTTCGCCGAGCTGAGCCTGTGTGCCGTCTTCCTTGACGAGGTGCTTCGGTGTGGCAAAGCCTTCACCGCCTTCGTTAAGAGTGATAACGGCGCCCTTGTCCATGAGTTCGGTAATCTTGCCGGTGTGAACGCTACCCGGGGTATAGAGCGACTCGTAGGTATCCCAGGGATTGTCTTCGAGCTGCTTGTGGCCGAGCGAGAGACGACGGTTCTCCTTGTCGATTTCGAGAACGATGACGTCGATGGCCTCGCCCTGCTGGGTGAACTCTGACGGGTGCTTAACCTTCTTGGTCCAAGAGAGGTCGCTGATGTGAATCAGTCCGTCTACGCCTTCTTCGAGTTCTACGAAGATGCCGAAGTTGGTGAAGTTGCGAACCTTGGCGGTATGCTTCGAGCCGACGGGATATTTCACCTCGATGGCCTCCCACGGGTCTTCCTTCAACTGCTTGATGCCGAGGCTCATCTTGCGCTCCTCGCGGTCGAGGGTGAGGATGACAGCTTCAACCTCGTCGCCAACGTGCATGAACTCCTGGGCTGAACGCAGGTGCTGGCTCCACGACATTTCCGATACGTGAATCAGACCTTCTACGCCCGGGGCAATCTCTACGAATGCACCGTAGTCGGCGATAACGACGACCTTGCCCTTCACGTGGTCGCCCACCTTCAGTTCGGGGTCGAGGGCATCCCAAGGATGCGGAGTGAGCTGCTTCAGACCGAGAGCGATGCGACGCTTCTCATCGTCGAAGTCGAGGATGACAACGTTGATCTTCTGGTCGAGGGCAACAACCTCGTGCGGATCGCTTACGCGGCCCCACGACAGGTCGGTGATGTGGATCAGTCCGTCTACGCCACCAAGGTCGACAAACACACCGTAAGTGGTGATGTTCTTGACGGTACCTTCCAGAATCTGGCCTTTCTCGAGCTTCGAGATGATTTCCTTCTTCTGTGCTTCAAGCTCGGCCTCGATGAGAGCCTTGTGAGAAACAACCACGTTGCGGAACTCCTGGTTGATCTTGACAACCTTGAACTCCATGGTCTTGTCTACGAATACGTCGTAGTCGCGGATGGGGTGAACGTCGATCTGGCTTCCCGGCAGGAATGCCTCAATGCCGAATACATCGACGATCATACCGCCCTTCGTGCGGCACTTGATGTAACCGGTAATGATTTCGTCGTTTTCGAGAGCGGCGTTAACGCGCTCCCAGCTCTTGCTCATGCGAGCCTTCTTGTGCGAGAGAATCAGCTGACCTTTCTTGTCTTCTTGATTTTCAACGTAAACCTCTACAACGTCGCCGGGCTTCAGCTCGGGATTGTAGCGGAATTCTGAGGCGGGAATAATACCGTCGCTCTTGTAGCCGATGTTGACCACAACTTCCTTCTTGTCGACAGAGATAACCTTACCGTCAACAACCTGGTGCTCCGATACTTTGTTTAGTGTTTCGTCGTAGGCTTTCAGAAGGTCTTCCTTGCTGGCCTCGGCCACACTGCCGTTTTCGAACTCTTCCCAGTTGAAGTCCTGCAACGGCTCAATGTTTTTTAAGTTTGACATAAAATTAATTAATAAAAAATTGAATAAATAACGTTAGACATTATGTTTATTAACGCTGATTCGGCTCGCGCCTTATTGCCCGTCAGCCCCTCTATATAAATATAATAAGGTGAAAACCGGCGGCGCAAAAGTCCAAAATCGGGCACAAAATTACAAAAAAACATTCATAATCAACGCCTTTGCGCTACATATTTCTAATAAAATATAGTTTTTTTAACATAATGCGACGTGAAAAGATGTTAAACACAGAGCTGAAACATATATCTCTCGCCTTCGGAAATGTTAAAACGCCATTCCCGATTTAACATTTCAATAAGCCCCCTAAATTAGGGGGGTGGGGGGCTTTATCGTCCCTTCCACTTCCTTTTCACTACCCATTCACTTCCCTTTTACTCCCCCTTAAATGCGAAACATATATCTTTCGCCTTGCAAAAGACCGTCTTTTGCGACCCAAAAGCTAAGCTTTCACCACCCGAAAGCTTATCTTTTGCACCCCGAAACATATACCTTTCGCAAATCAAAGAGTACTCCATTAGCATGTAGGGACGCGGCGTGCCGCGTTAAACACTTGATAACCAATACCCTATAAACATCTCGCCAGAATCGCCTATCTCCTTCCCTGTGGGCAACTGTCCCGCCGACAACATTTCATTCGATTCTCGACGTTAAAATCTCCATCCGAAAACCGTTAAAAATTAACATTTCCGAAACCAAGAGTTTTTCTCTGCAAGAGACGTCGGGGCTTGCCATTCTCACATCCCTGGCAAGTAGAAATTGTAAAATCGCAAAAATGTCAAGTCTACATTACAATTTTAATGGAAATATTTTGCAGAACCGAAAAAAAGTAGTAATTTTGCACAAAATTACGGAAAGTGAGTAAAATTAATTAGTCAGATATACAAAAAATTATGAGTCAGAAAAGAGTCTACACCTTCGGCAACGGTAAGGCTGAAGGAAATGCAAAAATGCGTGAGGAACTGGGCGGCAAGGGTGCAAACCTTGCCGAGATGAACTTGATAGGAGTGCCCGTTCCTCCAGGTTTCACTATCACAACTGATTGTTGTAACGAGTATTACGAGGTTGGTCAGGAGAAAATTATGGAACTGTTGCAGGACGAAGTCAGCGCAGCAGTAAAGCATATCGAGGAACTGATGAACTCGAAATTCGGCGACGTAGAGAACCCGTTGCTCGTCAGCGTTCGTTCGGGTGCCCGCGCATCTATGCCGGGTATGATGGACACCATCCTGAACCTCGGTCTTAACGACGAGGTGGCTGAAGGCATGGTGCGCAAGACGCAGAACCCGCATTTTGTTTACGACTCATACCGTCGCTTCGTGCAGATGTACGGCGACGTGGTGCTCGAGATGAAACCCGTCAACAAGGAAGACATCGACCCGTTTGAGGAGATTATTGACCAGGTGAAGGCCGAGCGCGGCGTGAAACTCGACAAAGACCTCAGCGTGGACGAGCTGAAGAAGCTGGTCGTGCTGTTCAAGGCCGCCATCAAGGAGCGTACAGGCAACGACTTCCCCAACGATCCTATCGAGCAGCTCTGGGGAGCCATCTGCGCCGTGTTCCGCTCATGGATGAACGAGCGTGCCATACTCTACCGCAAGATGGAAGGCATTCCCGACGAGTGGGGTACAGCCGTGTCGGTCATGGCCATGGTATTCGGCAACATGGGCGACACTTCGGCAACGGGTGTATGCTTCAGCCGCGATGCAGCCAGTGGAGAGAACATCTTCAACGGAGAATACCTGGTGAACGCTCAGGGCGAGGATGTCGTTGCCGGTATCCGCACACCGCAGCAGATTACCAAGCTGGGTAGCCAGCGATGGGCTGAGCGTGCAGGAATCAGCGAAGAAGAGCGTGCCGAAAAATATCCCTCTATGGAAGAGGCTATGCCTGAGATCTATGCCCAGCTGAACAGCATACAGGAGAAACTCGAACAGCACTATCACGACATGCAGGACATGGAGTTCACCGTACAGGAAGGCAAGCTCTGGTTCTTGCAGACCCGTAACGGCAAGCGCACCGGTGCTGCAATGGTGAAGATTGCCATCGACCTGTTGCACGAAGGCATGATCGACGAGAAGACCGCCATCGAGCGTTGCGAGCCCAACAAGCTTGACGAGCTGCTTCACCCCGTATTCGACAAGGTGGCTCTCGAGCGTGCTAAACCCATCGCACAGGGTCTGCCCGCAAGTCCGGGTGCTGCCTGCGGACAAATCGTCTTCCATGCTGACGACGCACAGGTATGGCACGACGGCGGACACAAGGTGCTGCTCGTGCGCATCGAGACCTCGCCCGAGGACCTCGCTGGTATGTCGGCCGCTGAAGGCATCCTGACCGCACGTGGCGGTATGACCTCTCACGCTGCCGTCGTGGCACGTGGCATGGGTAAGTGCTGCGTTTCGGGCGTAGGCTCGCTGAACATTGACTATCACAAGAAAATCGTCGAAATAGACGGTAAGATTTATAGAGAAGGCGACTATCTCTCGCTGAACGGTTCTACTGGTCGTGTCTATGCCGGTGAGATGCCCACAAAGGCAGCCGAGCTGAGCGGCGACTTCAAGGAACTGATGGATCTCTGCGACAAGTACACCAAGTTGCAAGTACGCACCAATGCCGACACTCCGCACGATGCACAGATCGCACGCGACTTCGGCGCAAAGGGTATCGGTCTGACTCGTACCGAGCACATGTTCTTCGACGGTGAGAAGATTCTGGCCATGCGTGAGATGATTCTGGCCGAGGATGCTGAAGGAAGAGAGAAGGCGCTGGCCAAGCTCCTGCCTTATCAGAAGGCTGACTTCAAGGGCATTCTCGAGGCTATGGACGGTCTGCCCGTGAACATCCGTCTGCTCGACCCGCCCCTCCACGAGTTCGTTCCCCACGATCTGGCTGGCCAGCAGGCTATGGCAGAGCAGATGGGCGTCAGCGTGGAAACCATCAAACGTCGCGTAGACAGCCTTTCCGAGAACAACCCAATGCTCGGTCACCGTGGTTGCCGTCTGGGTATCACCTTCCCCGAAATCACCGCCATGCAGACGCGTGCCATCCTCAGCGCTGCATGTGAACTGAAAAAGGCTGGTAAAGACCCGAAGCCCGAAATCATGGTGCCCCTCATCGGTACGCTCCACGAGCTCGAGCAGCAGAAGGCTATTATTGAAAAAGTGGCCAAAGAAGTGTTTGAGGAGTATGGCGTTGAAATCGAATTCGAGATTGGTACGATGATCGAGATTCCGCGTGCTGCTCTGACCGCCGACCGCATCGCCGAGGCAGCTCAGTACTTCTCGTTCGGAACCAACGACCTCACGCAGATGACCTTTGGCTATTCTCGCGACGACATCGCATCGTTCCTGCCCGTCTATCTGGAGAAGAAAATTCTGAAGGTTGACCCGTTCCAGGTGCTCGACCAGAACGGTGTAGGACAACTCGTACAGATGGCCGTTGAGAAAGGTCGTGCCGTACGTCCCAACCTGCGCACCGGTATCTGTGGTGAGCATGGTGGCGAGCCCAGCTCCGTCAAGTTCTGTGCCAAGATCGGCCTGAACTACGCCAGCTGCTCGCCCTATCGCGTGCCCATCGCACGCCTCGCCGCCGCCCAGGCAGCCGTCGAGGAATAATCGAAAGATGCTGAAAATCAGCTACATAAAGGGCAAGTATCTGGGAAACAGGTACTTGCCCTTAAT